>VXYS01000005.1 GCA_009845905.1 Gammaproteobacteria bacterium
AGGCCGGCGAGGTGGTGGCGCACGACGAGGCGCTGGGCGAGGGACTCGTGCACGGCCATGGAGAGGCGGCGGCGCAGCTCGGTCAGGCCGACGAGGACGAGGCACATGCGGCTCTCGGCGTCCATGCTGAAGTTGGTGAGCAGGCGGAGGTCCTCGAGGACGTCGTTGCGCAGGTGGTGGGCCTCGTCGATGACCAGCACGGGCAGCTGCCCGGCCTCGGCGGCGAGGCGGGAGACCTCGGCGCGGATGGCGTTGTGGGCGGCGGCGCGGGAGTGCTCGGCGGGCAGGCCGATCTCCCAGGCGATGGAGCGGTACATGTCGAGCACGCTGCCGGTGGTCAGGGAGACGTAGTGGACGCGGTGCAGGCCGGGGTGGAGCTGGGCGGCGGCGCGGCGGACGGCGGTGGTCTTGCCGGACCCGGCCTCGCCGGTGAGCAGACCGATGCCGCGCAGCTCCATGAGGTGGGCGAGCCGGGCCTCGGCCTCCCGGCTGGCGTTGGAGACGAACAGCTCGTCGGCCTCGGCGGGGGTCTCGAAGGGCAGCCGGGTGAGGGCGAAGTGGCGCGCGTACATCAGCCGTCCTCCTTGAGCCCGCTCATCCTGATCGGCGAGGGCGGCGGCTCCGGGGGCGGGTCGCCGGGCACGGCCTGCTTGGTGGCGTGGTCGCGCCGCACGGCGGTGTTGGCGTAGGCGTCCAGCCGCGTGGCCTGGCCGGCGGGCCTGCCGTCGTGGACCACGTCGATGGGCCGGCCGGGGGGCGCGGCGGGGTCGTGGCGCAGGGTGACGGTCTCGCCGACGAGCAGCGCGTCGACCTCGTAGAGGCGGCCGTTGAGGCTGACGGTGCGGTCCTTCTGGACGCGGCGCCTGGCCTCGAAGAGGAACAGGTCGTCAAGGTCCATGGCGGGGTCGGGGTGGCGCACGGCGTCCGCGGCGAGCGCCCACTGCTCGAGCGGGGTGCGCCCCTCGATGCCCCGGTGGGGGGTGTTGTGGTACTCGCCCTCGACCCACGCCCACAGGCTCCGGTTGAGCGCCTCCAGGCTGCTTAAGGCCTCGGGGGCCAGGTGGGCCAGCCAGCCGGCCCGCAGCGTCCTGAACCAGCGCTCGATCTTGCCCTTGCCGGCGGGCTGGTAGGGCCGGGCGTGGATCAGCGCGGTGCCGAGCTTCGCGCAGACCAGCGCGAGCTGGCGTGAGCGGTAGGCGGCGCCGTTGTCGACGTAGAGGCGCTGCGGGATGCCGCGGCGCATGACGGCGCCCCTGAGCACGGGCAGGAACGCCTGCACGCTCTCGGCGAGGGCGAAGGCGGCGAAGGGGACCACGCGGGTGGCGTCGTCGATGAAGGCGATGAGGTAGGCCTTGCGGCGGGTCCGTCCGGCCTTGACCTTCGGCCCGTGCATGACGTCGCCCATCCAGAGCTGGCCCGCCTCCCTGAACGCGAAGCGCCGCCGGTCGGCGCCGTCGCCGGCCTTCCTGCCGAGCAGGCCCTCGCGGCTGAGCAGCCGGTGCACGGTCGAGGGGGCGAGCGGGTGGTCGATGCCCTCCTCGACGGCCGCGCGGATGACGGCGCGCACCGACCAGGCCGGGTTGCCGGCCTTCAGCGCCGTGAGGCGCTCGGCCACCGCGGCCGGCAGGCGGCGGGGCCGGCCACGGTCGGCGCGGGGCTTGGGGCGCAGCGCCTCGAAGCCGCCCTCGCGGTAGAGCCTGACCCAGTCCCGGAGGGTGCTGGCGGCGATGCGGGTCCGGCCGCTGCCGGGAATGGCGTAGGTCCGGGCGGCCATCTCCCTGAGCCGTTCGCCGGTGCCGGGCTCGCCCACGGGCCGGTGCGCCAGTTCGGCGATGACGCCGTACCGGAACAGGGCGACCGCCTGGCGGGCCTCCTCGTCGTGCCTGTCGCGGTCCTTCATGGCTGGCTCCTCGTCAACGGGGCGGCCGGCCCCGGGACGGGGGAAGCTACGCGGCGGCGGGCGGGGGGTCACGCCCCATCCTGTGTTGGGGGACGCCGTTGCGATCCGTCGCGGCGGGGCGGCGGGGATGGAAGCCCAAGGGCGCCGGCAGCTGCCGCAGCTGCGGCGCGGCCAGCGCGCGCAGCGCCGTCAGGGCGCCGTCGCTGCCCAGGCGCCCGCGCACCGCGGCGATGCTGGGAGCGCAGGGGGCCAGGCGGTCGGGGACCAGGCCGATGGCGGCGTTCAGCGCGTTGCGCACGAGCCGAACCCGGCGCCGCAGCCAGCGCACGGCGCCGGGCAGCTCGACGGCGTCGCGGCGGATGGCGTCGGCCGCGGCCGCCAGGCTGGGCGCCCGCTCGGCGGCGGCCACCGCCTCCTCCAGCGCGTCGAGCGTCCCCGGCAGCCGCGCCGCCAGGCAGTCCGGCAGCAGGCTGAACGTGGCGTGGCTTTGCGGGCAGTACCAGCGAGCGACCCGCGCGCCCCTCGGCGTCTTGCGCCCGTAGGTGCCGTGCCGCGCCAGCGAGCAGCCGCCGCGCGGGTGGTTCGGGCACCGCTCAAGCCTTGCCTCGCGCCATGCCTGGGCGGTAACGTACCGCTCGCCGGAAAGCCCCGTCTCGTAGCGAAGCTGCACCGGCGCCGGCCCGGCGGCGGACCTCCCCGCCGCCCGGGCCCCTCCTCAGTTGGTTGGGGCCAAGGCTACGGCGTCAGCGCCCAACAGTGAAGCCGCCGACGCACTCCCACGACGCGCCGGGCAGGGGGCGGGCAAGCTAGCTTGCCCGCCCCCTGCCCGAACTGATCCGGCAACACCGGAAATCAAGCAACGGAACAATCCGGGGAAAAACGGGGTCCGCCCAACGAACTAATGAGGGAAACAACACCACGACGGCCTGCGCCCCTGGCGGCGGGACGCCGACCCGCTGGACGGCCTGCCCGATGCGGCGGCCCGGGCATTGGCGCCGCTGCAGCCCGGAGGCTGGGCGCTCCTTGACGCGGCGGCCGGGGCGTTGGAGGATTGGCCTGACGGCAACCGGGTGACGGCCTGGGTTCGGCTGCTGCGGGCCGGGACGGCGGCGGCGCTGGACGCGGCGCTCGGCGAGGGCCTTGCGGAGTTTCCGGATCCGGGGGACGCTGAGGTCCGCAAGGCCTTGCGGCTATGGGCCTTGGCGCTGCTGCGGGCCAGGGCTTGGGACGGCGACGGGCTGGCGGCATTCGAGGACGAACAGGGAGAGATTGAGATGACGACTTTGCTTGAGGCAAACGGCAGGAAGATTCGGGCGGACATATTTGAGCAGGGTGTTGCCCAAGGCATGGAACGGGGCATGGAACGGGAGCGCGAGCGGCTGCGCGAACTGGCGCGGCAGCTTGACCCGGAAACGGCCGCAAAGGTCGCCGAGCTGCTCGACCAAGGGGAGTGATGAGCTTCAACGCCGCCGCCGATTGAGAGCATCCCACCCCCGTCCCAAGTCACGCGGATCTCAATCGAGGGCGGGACGCCCTTATCTGTTAGTTTTTCCCCTGCGGGTCCCGGA
>VXYS01000006.1:0-80165 GCA_009845905.1 Gammaproteobacteria bacterium
GCGGATGTGGTGGAGGAGGAGGAGAAGTCGGCCATAAAGTCTCAATAAGTTTCAGAAAGTATCATGCGGTAATATAAGACGCTGATATAATTGAATAATGCTGAATCGGGGGTTTCTGGCGGCCCTGTTTCGGTTCAGACAGTCCTTCAATTTCTGTAATACCGGAAGTGATAATCGATGAAACGGCCGAGTCGACTATCGACAACGTTCGTGAACAAAATCAGCCGGCCGGGCCGCTACGGTGACGGTCGTGGCGGCTTCGGGCTGAGCCTTCTCGTAAAGCCGAGGAGCACCGGCGGACTGTCCAAGACCTGGTCGCAACGAATGATCGTGTCGGGCAGGGCGCTCAATATCGGGCTGGGCGCGTATCCCATCGTGACGCTGGCGGAGGCTCGCGAGCGGGCGCTGAACAACCGCCGCGCCGTCGCGAACGGCCACGATCCGCGCCAGAAGCCGCGCTTCGTTCCCACGTTCGCGGATGCGCTGGAAGAAACGATCCGGATTCAGGCCCAGGCGTGGAAGCCGGGGGGCAAGAGCGAACTGCAGTGGCGTTCGAGCATGGGCACTTACGCGCTGCCGCAACTGGGCAAGCGGCCGGTCGATTCGATCGAGCCGCGCGACGTGATGAACGTGCTGCTGCCCATCTGGAGCACCAAGCCGGAATCGGCGCGGCGCATTCGCCAGCGCATCGGTGCGGTCATGAAGTGGGCGGTCGCGCAGGGCTACCGCAGCGACAATCCGGCGGGCGATGCGCTGGGGGCGGCGCTGCCGAAGATCTCGAACGCCCAGACGCACTACCGCGCGCTGCCTTACCGCCAGGTTGCCCCCGCGTTGCGCAAGGCCTGGGCCGCGGGCGCCTACCCGGCGAAGGTACTTTGCCTCGAGTTTCTTACCCTTTGCGCGGTGCGCAACAGCGAAGCCCGCCTGGCGCTGTGGGACGAGATCGACGAGGAGAACGCCACCTGGACGATACCGGCCGGGCGGATGAAGGCCAACCGCGAGCATCGCGTGCCGCTGTCGAGCCGGGCGCTGGAGGTGCTGGCCGAGGCGCGGGCGCTGCGGGACGACACGGGCTACGTGTTTCCGTCGTCACGGGGCCGGCCCATGGGCGAAAACACGCTGGCGAGGTTCTGCCGCGAGCTGAACCTGGGCTGCGTTCCGCACGGGATGCGCAGCAGTTTCCGGGACTGGTCCGCCGAGTGCTCGGACGCGCCGCGCGAGGTTTGCGAAATCGCGCTGGCGCACGTGAACTCGGATCGCGTGGAGCGGGCCTACCGGCGCACCGATCTGTTCGAGCGCAGGCGGACGCTGATGGAGGAGTGGGCGCAGTACCTGAACGGCTCGGGTGGCGCTGACTCCTAGTCGTTCGGGCTTTCCGGCGCGGGCATGCGGTAGCCGACGCCGCGTTCGCTGAAGATCCAGGCGGGGTCCTCGGCGCTGTCGCCGAGCTTGCGGCGCAGGTTCCTCACGATCACGCGCACCCGGTTGACGTCGGCGTCGTCGCCCCGTCCCCACACCCGGTGCAGGAGCGTGTTGTGGCGGACCACGCGGCCGGCCTGGCGCGAGAGCAGGGCGAGGAGTTCGTATTCGGTGGGTGTGAGCGCAACGGGGCGCCCGGACACGGTGACCTTGCGCGACTCGTAGTGAATGGCGAGCCGGCCGTGCACGAACGGCCTGGGGTCTTCGCGACGGCGCAGCGCCGCGCGCACGCGCGCCACGAGCTCGGCCCGGGAGAAGGGTTTGACGATGTAGTCCACGGCGCCTGCTTCGAACGCGCGCACGATGGTCTCGTCGCGGCCGTAGCCGGAGATGAAGATGACCGGCAGGTCGGAAAGCTCCGGAACCTGGCGCAGCAGTTCGATGCCGTCGGCCGCGGGCAGGACCAGGTCGAGCAGCGCGAGATGGGGCCGCTGGGCGCGCACGATGGGGCCGAGGTCCTGCGGCGTTCCGGTGACCAGCGGTTCGAAGCCGGCTTCCGCCAGCGCGTCGCGGGCGAAACGCAGCGTGCGCGGGTCGTCGTCGAGCACCAGGATGCGCGGGGGTTCCGCGGTTCCTGCTTTTCGCGGATCGGAAACGGGTCTGTCGCGAGCGTCCGCCTCCGCTTCCGCAGGGACGGTAAAGGTAATGGTCGTGCCCCGGCCGGGGCCGTCGCTCTCGGCGCGGATACGGCCGCCGTGCGCCTCGACCAGGCCGCGGCAGATCGCGAGCCCCAGGCCGTGGCGCGCCGTGCTGCCGGCCACGCGCTTGCGGAACAGGTGCGGCAGCAATTCCGGAGCGATGCCGCTGCCGGCGTCGGCGATCGAGATGGCCACGTGCGCGCTGTCGCTTGCGGCGGTGATGCGGATGGGCGTGGATTCGGGCGCGTGCCGGGAGGCATTGGCGAGCAGGTTGTCGAGCACCTGCGCGACGCGCCGCCGGTCCGCCATGACCAGGGGCAGGCCGGCAGGAAGGTCCACGACGATTCCATGGCGGCCGCCGCCGGCCAGGAAGGCGGAGCGGGCGCGCTCCACCAGGTCGGCGACCTTCGACGGCTCGGGAAACACCGACAGCGTGCCCGAGTCGATGCGGCCCGCGTCGAGGAGGTCGCTCACGAGGTGGCGCATGTGTCTGGCCTGCTCGGCGATGATGCGGAAGAACTCCCGCATCTCGGCCTGGTCGAGGTCCGAAATGTCCTCGAGCAGCGTGTCCGCCGATCCCTTGATGGCGGCCAGGGGTGCGCGCAGCTCGTGGCTGACGAGCTCCAGGAACTCCGCGCGCATGCGCTCGATCTCGTCGAGCGGCGCGAGGTCCTGCATCGTCACGACCACCGACGCGCCGCGGCCGTCTTCGGCCTCGATCGGGGTGACGTTGATGAGCGTGCGCACGCTGCGCCCGTCCGGAGTGGAGAGAACCACTTCCTCCGAGCGCACGGTCTCGGAGTTCATGAACCGCTCCTCGTGCGGCAGGTCCGCGGGCGATATCTCGCGGCCGTCGCCGCGCCGGAAGGACAGCACCTCCAGTACCTCCTCGACGTTGCGGCCGGGTGTGCGAAGACTCTCGACGATGCGCCGCGCCTCGCGGTTTATCGACAACACCTGGCCGGTGTCCGCTTCGAACACGGCCACGCCGACCGGCGAAGTCTCCACCAGCGCCTCGACATTGGCCCTGGCGCGGCGCTCGCTGCGGTGCGCGCGGGCGTTCGCGACCGAGACCGCCGCCTGGGACGCGAACACCATGAGCAGCTCCTCGTCAGCCTCGGTGAATTCCCCGCCGCCCACCTTCTCGTAAAGGAAGAAGTTGCCCACGTTGACGCCGCCATGGAGCATCGGCGTGTACTGGAAGGCAGTGTCGGGTATCGGCGGCGGCTCAAGTCCGAGCGAGCGGCAGTATTCCGTGGAGTTCGCGTGGCGCACCGGCGCCTCCAGCACCCTGAAGTGCTCGAAAAGGCTCGCGCCGCCGGGCCAGGCCAGGAATTCGCGGTGTTTCTCGGAGGCGACGCCCGAGAAATAGAAGTCGGCGGGAGCGCCCGTTTCGTCCACGGTGGCAATGATTCCCACGCTTGCGCCGGTCAGCGCGCAGGCGCTGTCGATGATCTCGCGCAGCACGGTGTCCAGGTCCAGGCTCGCGCCGATGCGCAACATGGCGTCAGTGAGCGAAAGGTCGTGATCGTTAGGTTTTGGCACTTCTACATGAAATAAACACGAAAAGGGAGATTCTATACATATAAAGCTAACGATATAGCAGGCAAAATCGTAATTGGCACGAAAGGTGCCTGTTTGCGGGGGAAACGCATGTTGAGGAGACGCCGATGAGGAGTAGGTGTGATGCGTTCGGTTCCGGCGCGTCCGTGTTTTGTGTCCGGCGCTTTGCCGCCGGTTCGGGTGCCTGAGCCATGACTCAGGAACGCATGCTGGGCCTGCGGTCGGTCGTGTTGAGGACCGGCCTGAGCAAGAGCACCCTGTACCGACTGATCAAGCAGGGGAGCTTTCCCCCACCGTTGCAGTTGGCGGCCCGCGCCGTTCGATGGCGCTCCGACGAAATCGACGAGTGGCTGTCGAACCGCCCCCGCAGCGGCGGCCCCCCCACCTCCCACAAAATGAACTAACCCCTCCTGATTGACAGCCCGCGCCGCCGGGGGTTATAAAGCGTTCCAGCATCAAGGAAGGACGACAGGCGTTCTTCCAGGGAACTTTCAAGGAGGAATGAGATGCCTCAGGTTTTATTCGATACCCATGCAGCGGCAAGGAAACTGGAAAAGGCCGGCCATACGGCGCAACAGGCCGAGGCAGTGGTGGAAGTCATGAGTGAAGCTACGGAATTCGGTGCGCGGATGCAGCACGATCTGGAGCGCATCAAGTATGTGGTGGAAAACCATATGGCCACGAAGGACGACCTCGCCGACCATCGGGCGGCCACGCAGAACGACATCGCGGAACTCCGGATGGCCACGAAAGAGGACATCGCCGAGCTTCGGGCGGCCACGAAGGAGGACATCGCCGAGCTCCGGATGTCCACGAAGGAGGACATCGCCGAACTTCGCACGGAAATTCGCACGGAATTCGCGAAAATACCGCAGATAGTTCGCGAGGGTGTGAGGCAGGAGACCCCGGTGATACAGCTGCGGTCGGCGATGGCCGCCGGTTCGTTAACGTTCTCCCTGGGCGGGTTTGCCGTGATGGTGTTTACGAATGAACGCCTTGCCGCGATGGCGCTGGAGCACGGGTCCCTCATAGGGCTGATGATGATTATGGCGGGCTCGGCGGTCATGATGTTCCTTGCCTTGGCGGGCAGATCCGGATAGAGCCGCATTGCCGCAAGCCCTCGCTACTCCTTACGCCTGCTTGAATCGGGGTATCGCAGCCCCATATCTCCGCTAGAATCCTTACTGTCGGCCCCGCGCGACAGCCCGGCGCCGCCTTTTTCTAGTCTCTATGGGAGAAACGCCGGATGAGCGATACCAAAATCTTTGTTGACGGTCTGATGGCCGCGGTGCTGCGAGACGGCGTCGTTCGGCTGGAGTTCGGGGAATTCGAAGCCGAAACCGAAGGCGCCGGGGACGACGCGCCGCCGAAAATGATCCCCAAGACCCGGATCGCAATGCCCTGGCCCGGCTTTCTCCGCACCCTGCGCATGATGCAGGAAGTCAACGAGCGCCTGAAACAGGAAGTCGAGAAGCAGCGGGCCGCCCAGGCCAACGGCGGCACCGCCACCTGAGGCGCCTGGGAGCGAGGGCGTCTCGCCCTCGTAAAAACCGGTGAGCAAGCAGCCCGAAAAATCCAACGACGCGGAACGTCCCGCAACGCCGCTTCGCGCCGCGCTGAGCAAATACCGCGGCGGCTTCATCGCCATCGCGGTGTTCAGTTCGCTGGTGAACATCCTGATGCTGGTGTCGCCGGTGTACATGCTGCAGATGTACGACCGCGTGCTCACCAGCGCCAGCGCGGAAACGCTGCTGATGCTCACGCTGATCGCCGTGTTCCTGCTGGCGTGTTTCGGCCTGCTCGAGTGGGTGCGCCAGCGCCTGATGCAGCGCATCGGCCTGGCGCTGGGCCTGAACATGGCCAACGACGTGCTCACCAGCGCCTTCCGCAGCAACCTGGCCAGCCAGGGGCAGGCGGCCAGCCAGCCGGTGCGGGACATCGACAACATCCGCCAGTTCATGGGCAGCCCCACGATATTCGCGTTCTTCGACATTCCGTGGACGCCCATATTCACGGCCGTGATATTCATGTTCCACCCGCTGATGGGCGCGGTGGCCGTGTTCGGCGCGGTCGTGATATTCACGCTGGGCATCCTGGCCGAGTTCCGTTCCCGCCTGCCCATGCGGGCCGCGGCCATGGAGGGACTTCAGTCGCATCAGCTTCTCGAGTCTTCGATGCGCAATTCCGACGCGCTCAAGGCCATGGGCATGTTCGACGGGCTGCTGGGCCGCTGGCAGGGGCGGCACCGCCGTTCCGCATCGTTCCAATCGGCCGCCTCCGGACGCCTGAGCGTGCTGCTTTCCGCCACCAAGGCGTTCCGCTTTTCGGTGCAGGTGGGCATGCTCGGCACCGGCGCCTACCTGGTGCTGGGCGGCGACCTTACCCCCGGCATGATGATCGCCGGCTCCATCATCATGGGCCGGGCGCTGGCGCCGATCGAGCAGGGCATCGGCGCCTGGCGCGGTTTCGTGGGCGCCCGGCAGGCCTGGCGGCGCGTCAACGCGCTGCTGGAGAACTTCGGCGACGAAGACCAGGGCCCCGGAACGGAACTGCCGCGTCCTGCGGGCAAGGTCGAGGCCGAGAATGTCACGGTCGTACCCCCCGGGGCCGAGGTGCCGGTCGTGAACGGCGTCAGTTTTACGCTTGAGCCCGGCAGCATTACCGGGCTGATCGGCCCCAGCGGCAGCGGCAAGTCGTCGCTGGCCAGCGTAATGATGGGCGTGTGGCAGCCGGTGGAAGGCGCGGTGCGGCTCGACGGCGCGGAAATCGACGGCTGGCCGGACCGCCTGCGCCTCAAGCACTTCGGCTACCTCCCGCAGACCGTGGAACTCTTCGACGGCACCGTGGCCGAGAACATATCGCGCCTGGAGGAGCCGGACGACGAAGGCGTGATCGGCGCCGCCCAGCGCGCCGGTTGCCACGAGGTGATCATGCGCCTGGCGAAGAACTACACGACGCCGATCGGCGCCGGCGGCCGCGGACTCTCCGCCGGCCAGCGCCAGCGCGTCGCCCTGGCCCGGGCGCTGTACGGCGATCCGGCTTACGTGGTGCTGGACGAGCCGGACTCCAACCTCGACAGCGAGGGGCAGGAAGTGCTGGGCAAGGTGCTGGAGGCCCTGAAGGAACGGAGCATTACCACCGTGCTGATCACGCACAACGTGCGCCTGCTGAGGCGCGTGGACCAGATCGGCGTAATGCAGGAGGGCAAGATCGTGAACTTCGGCCCGCGTGACGAAGTGCTGGGGCAGTTCGGCGCAGCCAGGCCGCAGGCCGCCCGTCCGGCGCAGGCGCCCGCGGCCCCAGCGGCACCGGCGCGGCCCATACAGGTGAAATACACGCAATGAATATTCAAGTGCAGTCGGCGCCCGACAACTGGCGGACCAAATTGCTGGCGTTCCTGACGCGCATCCTGGAGACGCCGCCGAAGATCGAGGACAACGAGTCGATCGATCCGCTCAAGGACCGCGCGATGTGGATAGGCGGGACCGTCGTGAGCGTGGCCCTGGGCTCGTTCATCCTCTGGGGTTCGCTGGCCCCGCTGGCGCAGGGCGTGGTCGCGATGGGCCTGGTGGAGGTGGACGGCGAGAACAAGACCGTCCAGCACCTGGAAGGGGGCATCGTCAAGATCCTGCACGTGCGCGAAGGCGACAACGTGGCCGCCGGCGACCCGCTGCTGGAACTCGACGACACCAAGCCGCGGGCCGAGCAGGAACTGCTGGAAGCCCGCTACTACAGCGCTCTGGCCCAGATCGACCGGCTCAACGCCGAACTGTACGGCCGTGAGGAAGTGGTTTTCTCCTCGGAGTTCGAGAGACTTGTGGGCGATCCGCGGATCGAGGAAATCAAGCAGGCGCAGGTGGACCTGTTCAAGGAGCGGCGCGGCCAGCACGCCGGCGAAATCGAAATCCTCAAGGGCCGGGTGGAGCAGCTCGGCGAACAGGTCAACGGGCTGACGGCGCGGCGCGACGCCGCCCGCCAGGAGCAGGAGTTGCTGGAGAAGGACGTGGCCGCGCTGGCCAGCCTGGCCGAACGCCAGCTCGTGTCCGAGGACCAGCTCACCCAGCGGCGCCTGAACCTGGCGCAGACGCGCGGCCAGGTGGGGCAGATCATCGCCGAGATCGCCGAGGCGCAACTGTCCATCGGCGAAACGCAACAGCGCATCATCCAGTTGCAGAACGATTACCGCACGGAGCTTTCCACCGACCTGACCGAATCGCAGAACCTCTACTTCGAGACCGGCGACCGCCTGTTCGCCGTGCGCGACCAGGTGGCCCGCACCCGTATCCTGGCGCCGCTGGAAGGGAAGGTGATCAACATGCAGGTGCACACCGTGGGCGGCGTGGTGCCCCCCGCGCAGCCGATCATGAACATCGTGCCGGAGGACGACAAGCTGATCGTGGAGGCCAAGGTCATGCCCACCGACAGGGACAACGTGAACGTCGGACAGCAGGCGCGCCTGCGGATCACGCCGCTGAACCAGCGGGCGACGCCCGAACTGCTCGGCGAAGTCGTGCTGGTTTCCGCCGACATCCTGACCGACAACGAAGCTCAGCAGCAGTATTACATCGCGCGCATCAGCATCCCCGACTCGGAGTACGTCAAGCTGGGCGACAAGGACATCCGTCCCGGCTTCCCCGTCGAAGTAACCTTCAGCGGAGGCAAGCGCACGATGATGCAATACCTGGCGGAGCCGCTGTTCGGCACCCTCCGCCGCGCCATGAAAGAAGAATGACCACTCCGACTCATACCTGGGTGGGAGGGCGTCTCGCCCTCCTCATACTCACTGTCTGCGCTTTCCTCGCAGCCCCCACCACTTACGCTCAACAAGGCGTTGCCGGCGACGCCCCCTACACCCTGAACGAGGCCTTGCGCGACGCCCTCCAACGCGACCCGCGCATCCGCGCCGCCGGCAGCCGCGTGCAGGAGGCCGGCGAAGAGTTCGCCGAGGCCCGCAGCCTGCGCTTCCCGACCGTCAACCTCACCGGAGGCCGGGGCTACGGCTACAACCGCAACGAGGCCCGCAACATCGGCATCTACGAGGGCGAATCGCGGACTTCGGGCCTGCAGGTCACGCAAACCATCTATTCCTTCGGCCGCATCGGGGCGCGCGAACGCGAGGCCCGCGCGATGATCGAGGCCGCCGGTTTCGATGCCGAGGACGTTCGCCAGTCGGTGCAGCGCGACGCGGCGGTGGCCTACGCGGAGCAGATCTACACGCGCAGGATTCTCAACCGCCGTATCGAGTTCGAAAACCTGGTCGCCGAGCAGGAGACCTCGGTGCGCGAGCAACTGGAGCTGGGCAGGTCCGACCAGACGCAGGTGCACGAAGTGCTGCGCTACCTGCACCAGGCGCGCGCGGAGCGGATCGAGGCCGACACCGCCTACCGCCGCGCGCAATACGAACTGGCGCGGCTTACCGGCGCGATCCGCGAAAACCTCGATGCCGAGGGCTTGGTAATGCTGGACCGGGTGCTGCCCGAGACGCTGGACGCAGCCAAAAACCTGGGGATGGACGGCGCGCCGATTGCCGGCAAGGCACGGCAGAACCTCGTGGTGGCGCGCAGCCGGATGGAATTTCAGCGCTCCGAACTCTGGCCCCAGCTTGAACTGAAGCTCGGCGGCTCCGACGGTTACGTGGGCGAGATCCAGACCCGCGACGCCGACGCGCAACTGATGTTGCGCATGCCGATATTCGAGGGCGGCCGGAAGTTCGCGCGTGTGCGCAAGGCGCGCTACGCGATGGAAGCGGCCGAATACGACATGGACGCCGACCTGGAGCAGCTCGAACTGAACATCATCGTGTCCTGGAACCTGGTCAACGGCCTGGCGCAGGCTTGCGAGGAACTGGAGCGCTCGCTGGAAGATGCCGGCGAGATCGTATCCATCGTGGAAGAGAAGCTGCTGATGGGGCGGGGCACGGTGCTCGATCAGCTCGAGGCCGAAGAGATCGTCGCCCAGACCGACGTGACACTGCTCGAGAAACGCATGGAACTCGCCCAGGCCCGCGTCGGCCTCCTGCGCACCCTCGGCACCCTCCGTCCCGCGTTGTAACCTGGGAGTGGGGGCATGTCCCCCACAGCGTCCCGTCCTCCCCGGCGAAGGCGAGACGCCTTCGCTCCCAGGCCCTCGCTACAGCCTTCGGATCGCGTCGCCGACGCTCACCCGGCCCGACTGCACGATCTTCGCATTGATGCCCCGAAAGCAGTGCTTCTTCCCACGCCGCGAGTTCACGAACTTCATCGCTTCCAGCCCGAACCGGGCCGTGAACTTCTTGCAGCCGAGGTGCGGAATCGCAGTGACCTCGATGACGGCCGATCCCATGGCAAGCCGCGTGCCGGCGGGAAGGTTGTCCTTGCCGAGGTCGAGGTCCACGAAGAACTGATCGCCCGCGAGCGCCCAGCGCTCCCTGGACCTTGCCACGAGCGAGATGACCCGCGAGTTCATGATATTGAGCTGCATCTCCGGATGAGCCGATCCATCGGCCGTCATCCGGCTCCCGCGCGAGCGCCAATTGTCTCCGACGAGTCCCTCGGCGACGTCCAGCTCGCCTGAATCCAACACCTCCCGCTGGTCGGTGTCCGGCCGGCGCACGATCATCGAGACGACCCCGTCGTCTTTGGGTGACGCGAGGATTTCCGGCAGCCCCGCTTCGAGTTCGTCCGCGTTCAGAAAAAGCATGATCCTATTCGTAAGTTTCCAGCAACTCCGCCGTGTGCGCCGTCGTCCAGCAGGGATTGTACGAATACCCCCGGATCACCTCCACCGGCTTGAGCGGCAACAATTCCTCGTTGTCCGAATAACCGAACTCGACGCTGCCTTCTCCGGAAAACACGTTGATCGCGCGCGTGTTGCTGATCCGGTTGCGGATCAACTGTTTCGTGGCCGGCACGCTGGGGCTCATGGCCGGGTAGTAGCGAACCGAGTACAGCCAGCCGAACTTCGGCGCGGCATCGTCGTCCTCGCGTTTCTCCAGGCGGACCGACAGGTCCACGATGCGATAGCCCTCGCGGTCCACGACGCCCCTCAGGTTCGAGCCCACGCCCAGCGGCCTGATCACGGGATGGTTGGGCGGGATATGGGTCAGGTGAATGCGGGCGATCTTCTTCGGCCAGCCCATGAAGTTGCCGAAAGTCATCGACCAGTCCTTCGACACCCACATCGCGTTCATGAAGGTGCCGGGCTCGCCCTTGTACGAGCACCGCAAGCCCACCACGCCTTCGGTGTAGCGGGTGCGTTCGGGATTGTCATAGACGAGTTCCGGGTTGTCGCCCGGCACGCACACCAGTTCGTCCACGATCGCGAAGGCGCGGCCGGTGGGATCCGGCTCCAGCGGCGCCGGCAGGTAGCGCGCCACCTGTTCGGGGTCGGCGCGGTAGTCCACAAACAGGAAGTGTCCGCCGTAATGGTGCGGCGTGGGCGTGACCAGCGCCGCCTTGCCCTCCGGCGAGAGGGGATTGCTGTAGCCCTTTAGGTTGAGTTTCCGCATGTTGTACTCCTGGGAGCGAGGGCGTCCCGCCCTCGACAATACCCGCTTTTTTTGTGGAGGGCGGGACGCCGCGAGGGTCATGCCCTCGCTCCCGGGCTAGGTATCCGCTAACTCGGCGAGGATTTCTTCGGTGTGCTGGCCGGCGGTGGGCACGTCGCGGAACAGCGTCGGGCGGCTGCCGCCCACGGACACCGGCAGCGCCGGCAGGGAAGCCTTTTCGCCCGCGTATTCGCCGTCCGGCACGGTCACTTCAAGCAGCCCGCCGGAAGCCGTCAGGTGGGCGTCGTCGAACAGGTCCTCGGGCCGGGTGATGGGCGCGAACGGCAGGCCCGCCTGCGCGCATCGCTCCATCAGTTCGGCCGGCGTCATGGCCGCGAAGGTCTCCTTGATCTTGGGGATGAATTCGTCGCGGCGCGCCACCCGCCCGGAGTTGGTCTTGAGGTTCTCGTCGGCGCCCAGATCGTGCAGCTCGAAGGCCTCGCAGAACCGCACCCACTGCACGTCGCTCACGACGCCCACGAAGATCTGCTCACCAGTCTTCGTGGCGAACACCTCGTAGATGGCCCAGGCCGAAACCCGCGCCGGCATCGGCGTTGCCGCGGTGCCGGTCACGGCCTTCTGCGCCATGTGCTGACCCACGAGGAACACCGCGCTCTCGTAGAGCGTGGCCACGACCTCGCAGCCGCGCCCGGTGCGCTCGCGCTCGTGCAGCGCCGCCAGCACGCCCAGCGAGCCGAACATCCCGCCCTGCACGTCGATCACCGAGGCCCCGGCGCGCAGCGGCTTGCCCGGCGGCCCGGTCATGTAGGCCAGCCCCCCCATCATCTGCGCCACTTCATCCAGCGCCGCGCGGTTCTCGTACGGACCCGCCTGAAAGCCCTTTTCGGTGCAGTAGATCAGGCGCGGATTGCGCTTCGACAGCGTCTCGTAGTCCAGCCCCAGGCGCGCCATCGCCCCGGGCCGGAAGTTCTGTACCAGCACGTCCGAGCGGTCGGCGAGCTTGAGCGCCGCGTCCATGCCCTCCGGCGACTTCAGGTTCAGACAGATGCTCCGCTTGTTGCGGTTGTACATCGGGAAGTAACCCGCGCCCGAGCCCGGCAGCCTTCGGGTCGGATCGCCGCCCGGCGGCTCCACCTTGATCACGTCCGCCCCCAGGTCCGCCAGCACCAGCCCGCACGCCGGCCCCATCACCATGTGCGTAAGCTCCAGGACCTTCAGCCCCGCCAGCGGCCTGCATTCACCCGTATTCACAGCCCGGCAGCGTACCGCGTTTCCCGCCGCCCGCGCAACCACCTGCCGCCGACTCCCCCCGATCGATCGCGCGTGATAGGCTTGCCCTGCCACGGGGAAGAGAACACACGGTGCATTCATGCATACGCGTGCGCGTCCTTGAGACCACGGCATATCGCCCGCCCCGCTCTTTCCACTCACTTCTCAAGGAACTTCACTATGAAACAAATGATGATTGCCGTGGCTCTGCTTTCATTGATTCTTGCTGCTTGCGACGATGCGCGGCTAGCTTCCAATAATTTGTCGAGAGCGGCGGATAATTTTGAAATCGATCGACGCATCGTGTTCTACAACGGCATTACCGATACCTATATGCTCACCATCGAAGGCCGATGCGCGATAACAGATGAACAGAAACAACTGGAAGTGACCTGCAAGATTGGCGAAGACGCCTACAACAAGCATTTTTTGGGACTGTCCGACAACGTAACGTATTTCGCGGAGCAATTGGAAACTGCGGACGTCAGCGCATACCACCACCGGATTGTGTTCAAGCCCCAGGCCATTATTCCCGATTTCGACTTCCGCGGCAGCGCCGAAGAACTGCTCGAAAACGCTTCGGAATTGAATCAGCGATAGTCTCTCAAACCTGGCAGCAGCGGGCCATGTCCAGCTCGTTGATCTTCTGTCTGATCGCGCGCGGCGAGGCGGATGTCTATCCGCGCATGCGACAAAACAATATAAGATACCCATTATGGGGATAACAAATGAGACCACTTTGCCACTGCGCACTGATGCTGCGCGATCCTTGAACGACGCGTTGTTCACTCGCTCGCAACAGCGCGTGTTAGGAATCCTCTTCGGCCAGCCGGAGCGCAGCTTCCACGTCAACGAGATCATCGAGTTGGCCAATATCGGCCGCGGTACAGTCTCGCGCGAGTTATCGCGGCTGCAGTGCAGCCGGATTGCGAAAGTCACAAGGAACGGCAGGCGAAAACTGTATCAGGCGAATCCCGAATCAGCCGTGTTCCCGGAACTATGCTCCCTGGTCAACAAGACGCTTGGCTTTGCCAATTCCATCCGAGAGGCGCTTCAACCCTGCAGGGTCAAAATTGATTTCGCATTCATCTACGGATCGGTCGCAAAGGGAATGGATACCGCCACAAGCGACATTGACCTGCTGGCCGTATCGGATCACCTGCATTCATTTGAATTAAACGTGCCTCTGTTCCCCGCAATGCACGACCTGGGGCGGCAAATTGAACTGCACCATTACACCCGGCGCGAGTTTTCCTCGCGCAATCGATCCAGCGACTGCTTCCTAAGGCGGGTGCTGGACGGCCCCACGATTTTTGTCGTGGGGTCTATGGAAACCGTGCATGAAATCTGCCGAACTTGATAATCTCGTCAAGACAGGACATCTGGTCGAAGAGCCGCCTTTGCCGGGCGAGATTCGAAATGCCCTGGAGCGGGCGGAAAACTTGTTGCTGGATGCCAGCCGCGCTGTTACGCAGGATGGCCGGTTCTCACTAACGTACGACTCCGCGTACGCGTTCGCGCAGGCGGCTCTTAGGAGAAACGGCTATAGAGCTTCCGCGCGCTACATGGCGTTTCAATGCCTGATACACACAACGAACACCTCAGCGGAAGACTGGCGAGTGTTCAACGACGCGCACAAGGCGCGCAACAGAATTGCCTATGACGGCGAACCCTTGGACAAGTTCTCGCTCACAAACACCGGCCTGGTCGAAACCCTGTTGCAGGCCACCGACCGATTAGGCAAATGCCTGCAGGAGTTGGAGCGGGACCGGGAGCAGTAGCTCCGCCTGAATCTCGTTCACAGCGGGCGATGATTAGGGAAGCCAGGGTCAGGCCCAGGGGCGGGCGGTGCGGTCGGATTGCTCGAAGGCTTCGATGGCGGCGGCGTGTTCGTTGAGGGTGAGGGCGATGGGGTCGAGGCCCTTGAGGATCATCTCGCGATCGCGGGGCTTGATGGAGAAGGGCAGGGCCTGTTCGCCTACGCGCTGGACTTCGCAAGTGTGCAGATCGACCGTCAGGCGGAGTTCGCGGCGTTCGGCTTCGGCGCCGAGTGCCTCCACCTGGGATTCCGGCAGGACCACGGCCACGAGGCCGTTCTGCGCGCAGTTGGCCTGGAAGATTTCGCCGAAGCTCGGTGCGATGATCGCGCCTATGCCCCAGTCGGCCAGCGCCCAGACGGCGTGTTCGCGCGACGAGCCGCAGCCGAAGTTATCGCCGGAAATCAATATCTTCGCTTCCCGGTAACGGGCCCGGTTCAGCACGAAGTCCGGCGCTTCCTCGCGCGTCGCAAGGTCGGCGTAGCGCCAGTTGGCGAACAGGCCTTCTCCCAGCCCCTCGCGCGACACGCGCTTCATCTCGCGGCTCGGTATGATCGCGTCCGTGTCCACGTTGCGCCGCATCAGCGGCGCGGCCACGCCGGAAACAACGCCCCTCACGACACGGGCCCCATCAGCTCAGTTTGCGCGGGTCCGTCAGGCGGCCCGCGACGGCGGAGGCGGCCACGGTGGCGGGGCTGGCCAGGTGGGTGCGGGCGCCGGGGCCCTGGCGGTTCTCGAAGTTGCGGTTGGTGCTGGAAACGGCGCGCATTCCGCCGAATCCGTCGCCGCCGGCGTAGAAGCACATCGAGCAGCCGGACTCGTGCCACTCGAAGCCGGCGTTCTCGAACACCCGGTGAAGGCCCTCGGCTTCGGCGGCGGCGCGCACGGCCATGGAGCCGGGAACGCAAATGGCCTTGACGCCCTCGGCCACGCGCCGGCCGTCGAGAAGCTTCGCCGCCGCCCGGAGATCGGACAGCCGCGCATTGGTGCAGGAACCGATGAAGGCCGCACCGATCTCAAGTTCCTCCAGCTTCTGGCCCGGCGCCAGGTCCATGTAGTCCAGCGCCCGGCGCATCGCCTCGCGCCGACCGGCTTCCCCGGAAGGCTCGGGCACCTGCGCGTCCACGCCGATGGAGTGCTCGGGGCTGGTGCCCCAGCTCACCTGCGGCGCCAGGCCTTCGCAGTCCAGTTCCAGTTCGCGTTCGAACCCGGCGCCTTCGTCCGTCTTCAGCTCGCGCCAGGCCGCCATCGCCTGGTCCCACAACGCGCCGCGCGGGGAAAACTCGCGTCCGCTCACGTATTCGAACACGTCTTCGTTCGGCGCCACCATGCCGGTCCAGGCGCCGAACTCGATGGCCATGTTGCAGAGCGTCATCCGGCCTTCCACGCCAAGCGCGTCGATCGTATCGCCGGCGAACTCGACCGCGCAGCCCAGGCCGCCTGTCGCGGAGTGCTTCGCGATCACGGCCAGGATCAGGTCCTTGGCCGTGACCGCCGGGTCCGGGCGGCCGACAAAGTTCACGCGCATCGACAACGGCTTCTCCACCCGCAGCGTGCCGGTGGCCAGCGCGTGTTCGGCCTGAGTGGTGCCGATGCCCCAGGCCAGCGCGCCCAGGCCGCCCACCGTACAGGTGTGGCTGTCGGGACACACCAGCGTCAGGCCGGGCAGGGCGATACCCAGCTCCGGCGAGATGACGTGCACGATGCCCTGGCTGGGGTCGTCGATGTCGAACAGCCGGATGCCGGCCTCGCGCGCCGCCTCGCGCGTGGCGGTGATGAACTCGGCGCCGCCGGGCATGCGGGTCAGCCCGGGCCGTCCGGGCACCGTATCGACGATGTGGTCCATGACGCAGAAGGCGCGATCGGGATGGCGTATCGCCCGGCCGGCCTTCTCCAGCGCCTGCAGCGCCAGCGTGCCGGTGCGCTCGTGCAGGAATACCCGGTCGATGGCGATCAGCGACTGCCCGTCATCGGTCCGCGCCACCTCGTGGGCGGACCAGAGCTTCTCGAACAGCGTGCGCGGCGTGGCGCTCAAGCCGGGCGTCCTCACGGACGCCCCCTCCTGCGGATCCGGAACAGGCCTTCCTGGGCCATGGTCGCGACCCGCGTGCCGTTGCGCGCATAGACCGACGCCCTGGCGAAGCCCCGCGCTCCGCCGGCGCGCGGGCTGTGCAGGTCGAACAGCATCCACTCGTCCACCCGCACCGGGCAATGGAACCACATCGCGTGATCGAGGCTGGCCAGCTGAAAGCCGGTGGGCGGCAGAACGTGCGGGAAGGTTACCGTGCCGATCAGCCCCATGTCGGAGGCGAAGGCCAGAAAAGCCTGGTGCGCCTCGATGTCGTCCGGCAGGCGCGCCGAGGTTCGCATCCACACCATCTGGCGGGGCTCGCGCGCGCCCGTGCCCAGCGTGTGCTCCGGGTCCACCGGCCGGAAATCGAGCGCCTGCGTGAGCCTCAGCAGCTTGAAATAACGGGGCGGCATCCAGTCCGCCTCACCGGCAGTCAGCTCGCGCAGGTCCTTGCATTCCTCGGGCGGCGGCGCGTCGGGCATGGGATCCTGGTGCTCGGGGCCTTGCTGGACGGCCTGGAACGAAGCGGTCATGTTGAAGATCTGCCGGCCGTGCTGAACGGCCACTACCCGGCGGTTGGAGAAACTGCCGCCGTCGCGCGCGCGCTCCACTTCATAGACGATCGGCGCCTGGAAGTCGCCCTCGCGCAGAAAATAGGCATGCAGCGAGTGCGCGACGCGCCCTTCCACCGTGCGCAGTGCGGCGTACAGCGCCTGCCCCAGCACCTGGCCGCCGAACACCCGGCCGGTGCCGAAATCGCGGCTCTGACCCCGGAACAGGTTCTGCTCCAGCGGCTCCAGTTCGAGCTGATCGATCAGTCCGCGCAATGCATCGGCGGTCATTACATCAGCCTCCGTATCCATGGCCGCAAGCGTACCGCATCCGCCGATTCACAGTCCAAGTTCGGCATGCGATCCTATTCGGACGAGCCGGAGCGTGTGCGCATCCGGCTTCTGATAGATGAGTATCAGATCCGGTCGTAGGTGGCAGTCCCGGAAGTCGGTCCAGGGACCGCTGAGCGCATGGTCATGGTGACGCGGATCAAGTGGGGTATCGGCGGCAAGCGCCTGAACAATCTCGGCCAGTCGTTTATCGAGGTCGGCGCGATGCCGGCCGCGGGACTCCCGCTTGTAGTCACACTTGAATCGACGGGTTCGCTCAATCGCCCTCATGCAGGTCGTCGAGAAGACTCCCGACGTCGTCGAACCGCGCGAGATTGCCGGCTCGCGCCTCCTTCATGGCGGCAATGGTTTCGGCATTGGGAACAAGCGGCGCGAACGGCAGCGCTTTCTCTCGCGCCACCCGCGTCAGCAGCAGCCGAACGGCATCGGAGACCGAGAGTCCCATGGCGGCCAGCACGGCCGAAGCCTCTTCCTTGATGTCGCTGTTAACGCGCGCTTGAACGAGTTGATTAGCCATATCGGTTAGCGGAAACGATTCAATTGGTGCATGACATTGTCATACAAAAATGCTGGCCGTTCAAGTCGGCAAGGATTATGAACTCCTTGAGAATGCCGTAAGATAGGTCGCTCGCGTTGGGAGAGGCTCGGGTATGGCCAGACACGGCAGGATGTCCGTAACGCTCGCCAGGATCGGCGTATGGATCTGGGGGGTGGGCGCCGTTGTCGTGGCGGCCAGCATCGGCGGATACCGGCTCGAGATGCTCACCCTGATACCCGCCTTTATCGGTTACGTGGCCAGCGTTGCGATCATGGCCGTGGCGACGCTTTTCCTGCTGGTGGGGATGATCGGCGGGCGCGGCCGGATGGGGGGCTGGGCGTTCAACGCCGTCAGCTGGATCGCGCTGGTCCTGTGCGTCGGAATGACCTTGAACAACCTGCTGTGGCTGCGCCAGGGGCAGGTGTCCCCGCCGATCCACGACATCACGACGGACACGGTTAATCCGCCCGAGTTCGTGGACATCCTGCCGCTGCGCGCCGACGCGCCCAATCCGCCGGATTACAGGGGCAGCGAGGACGCCGAACAGCAGCTTGCGGCCTACCCCGAGATCAAACCGCTGGAACTGGACGTGACGCCGGCCGAGGCGATGGCGCTTGCCGAGAGTGCCGCGCGGGCCATGGAGTGGGAGCTGATCACGGTGGCGCCGGGCGAGGGACGCCTGGAAGCCGTCGCCACGACCGCCTGGTTCGGGTTCAAGGACGACATCGTGGTGCGCATCGTCGAGACCGGCGACGGTTCGCTGGTGGACGTGCGCTCCAAGTCGCGGCTGGGCCTTTCCGACGTCGGGACCAACGCCCGCCGCATCCGGGCGTTCATGGCGCAAATGCAACCGAACTAGCCCGCATTTCTCGCCCTTCGTGCTTCCTCGCCCTTCGTTCGTCCCCCTCCTCGCTGGAGACGCCATCCTGGCTCGATTCTCGCTGTCCTGCTTCAACGCTCCCGCGAGGAGGGGGACGAACAAAGGGCTTTAGCTGGCGCGTTCTCGATTGCGCACCAGGCTGAAATGAAAGACAGAGCCGCGTATATCGACTTTATCGAGCGCCGCTATTTCGGCGGCGTTTCGGCGGGCGACCTGGCCGGGGTGCGGGACTGCTTCGCCGACGATGCCGAGGTACTGATACGCCACGGCGACAACCCCGAACGGCGCTACTCGCCGTCACCGGGGCCCGGGCAGGAGCCGCTGCCGAGCTTTTTCGAGCACCTGTGCGGAAACTACGACTGCTGGTTCGGCGAGTTCCGGCACACGATCGACGTGGAGGGTCAGCGCGCGGCCAGCCGCTTTGTCGTGCGCCTGACGCCCAGGCCCGGCGGGCTCTACGCGGACCAACCGGTGCAGAAGCTGCTGAACTCGAACTTCTTCGAGTTCGCGAACGGGCGGATCACGTTCATGATGATCAACTACTCGAACGCCGCCGGACCGGACACGCCCACCGGCTATCCGCGGGGTTGAGGGCGGGACGCCCTCGCTCCCAGGTTAGATCATGTAGAGGGCGAGGGTCTCGGCGGTGCAGGCGGGCTTTTTCTGGCCCTCGATCTCGACCCTGTGCCGGCAGGTCATCTGTATGCCGCCGAGGCGGGCCCGGGCCTGCAGTACCGTGGTGCGCACCCGCACGCGGCTCGGGCACACGACCATGTTCGAAAAGCGCACCTTGTTCAGTCCCCAGTTGATCGCCCGCTTGAGCGTGGGCATCAGGACGAACTCCTCGGTGGCGCCCGGGATCAGCGACAGCGTGAGGTAGCCGTGGGCGATGGTGGCGCCGGTGTCGAGCTCCTGCGCCGCCCTCTCGGGATCGACGTGGATCCACTGGTAGTCGTCGGTGGCCTTGGCGAAGCGGTCGATCCGGTCCTGGTCCACCAGGATCCAGTCGGATACGCCCACCTCGACGCCTTCCAGCGCCCTTGCGTCTTCGATCGATCGGACCTCGTGAGCCAAGTGATATCCCGCGGCACCCCGTAGTGCCGCGTATTATCACCGGTCGCGTCTGATCAAGGCCAGGAACTCGGCGCGCGCCCGCGCGTCGTCGCGGAATACGCCCAGCATCCTGCTGGTGACCGTTCTCACGTTGCGCTTGCCGACGCCGCGCGTGATCATGCACTCGTGCCCTGCCTCGATGACCACCGCCACGCCGCGTGGCTCCAGCACGGACGTGATGCAGTCGGCGATCTGCGCCGTGAGCTTTTCCTGCACCTGCAGGCGGCGCGCGTAGGCGTCCACCACCCGCACCAGCTTGCTGATGCCCACCACCTTGTCGCGCGGCAGGTACGCCACGTGGGCGTGGCCGATGATCGGCGCGATGTGGTGCTCGCAGTGCGAGTCGAAGTCGATATGGGTTAGCGCCACGATCTCGTCGTAGCCGTTCACTTCCCTGAACGTGCGCGAGAGAAACTCGTACGGGTCCTCGTCGTAGCCGGCGAACCATTCCTCGTAGGCGCGCACGACACGCTTGGGCGTGTCCACCAGGCCCTCGCGCTCGAAGTCGTCGCCGGCCCAGCTCAACAGAACGCGCACAGCCTCCTCGGCCTCATGGCGTGTCGGCTTCTTACGGTCTTTGTCGCTCATAGGGTCGTGGCTCCGCTGCGCTGGTACTTGCGCAGATCGTCAGGACTATTGATGTTCGTAATGTGCATCGGAATCAGTTTCAGTGGCCGGCTTTCCAGGTAACCGCGCGGCGAGGGGCCGGTCCCGCGGGCCGTTTCCTTCGCCAAACCCGCAAGGGTAGCGGGTTCGTAGATCGCGCACAATGGCTGCAGCACTCCGGTGGACGGGTCGCAACAGGCGGTGGCGGCGGCTTTCGGGTCGCGTTCCGCCACCAGGCGCTCAAGTTCCGCGGCGCTGAGAGAAGGCTGATCGCAGGCCAGCGCCAGCCAGGCATGCCCGGGCGCCGAGGCGTGCGCCGCCTCCAGACCGGCCGCCGGCCCCTGGCCCGGATGGCGGTCCAGAAGGCAGCGGTAGCGCGAGCGCAGCGCGTCGGAGGCCTGGTCCGGGCGCACCGATACCCATACGTCGTCGAGGACCGATTCCAGCAGGCGGACCGCGCGTTCCAGCAGGCTCACTCCGCCGATCTCGGCGGCGGCCTTGTCGCTTCCGAAGCGCGTGCTCAGCCCCCCCGCCAGCACCACGCCGGAAATCGGCGCGTCAGCCGGCGCCGTCATCGCGGTAGTCGCTCTTGCCGCCGGTTTTCCTGACCAGCCGCGCCGCCCTGATCTCGATGCCATGGGATACCGACTTCAGCATGTCGTAGACGGTCAGCGCGGCGACCGTGGCCCCGGTGAGCGCCTCCATTTCGGCGCCGGTCTTGCCGGTGACCTTCACCGCGCACTCGATCTCGATCTCGTTGCCGTTGAGCTCCAGTCCGATCCGGCAGCCCTCGAGCTTGAGCGGATGGCAGAAGGGGATCAGCTCGTGGGTGCGCTTGGCCGCCTGGGTGCCGGCAATGATCGCGGTCTGGAACACCGGCCCCTTGTGGGTGTTGATTTCGCCGTTTTCGGCCTGTCCGGCTGCCTCGGCGGGCAGCACGACGACCGCGCGGGCCGTGGCCGTGCGCTCGGTCACGGCCTTGTCGGCCACGTCCACCATGCCGGGGCGGCGCTTCGAATCCATGTGCGTGAGCATCAAATGGGAATTATAGGCGGGCCGGTGTGCTTTGGTTGAGAATATCACTCTTTTTTCAAGAAAAACAAAGTGATAATTGATAAAATATCCGTGTGCACCGCAACATCACGTATCGTCTAATCCCAGGAACTCGGGCCAAGGCTCAGAAGCTCAGTCAGATTGCCGGCGCTTGCCGGTGGGTGTGGAACTACTTCTTGGGCGAGAACAAGCGGCGGTATCGCGAACATGTTGAGACCGAACGTTTCTGCGAGGACACCTTGCTGGGACTGATGTTCGAGCAGCCCGCGAAGCCACCGCTGACGTTCTTCGAACTGGGCAAGCAATTCACGATATTGCGCTCACAAACCGGGTGGCTGCAAGAGCTTCCCTTTACGGTCGTGCGCTATACGCTGAAACGTCAGGCCGACGCATGGCAAAGGGCATTTGCCGGCGGCGGATTTCCAAAGTTCAAGGCTCGGGACGGAAACGACAGCTTCACGCTCCCTCAGGATGTCAGGATACGCGGCGGCAAGTTGTGGATTCCCAGGGTCGGCTGGCTAGTTCTGCGCCGCCGAGGAGGAAACCCTTATGGGGGCTGTAAGCCTGTTCAGGCGGTTGTAAAGCGTGTATTGGGCCGCTGGTACTGCACGGTTTGCTATGCGGTTCCCCACTCAACGCAAGCGCACAACGGTATCGTGGTGGGCGTCGACCGCAACTGTGGTCACGTTGCGGTAAGCGACGGACGCATTTTTGCGCATCCGGACATTCAACGGTTGGAAGCGCGCAAGCGACGCTACGAGCGCATGATGTGCCGGCGGGAAAAGGGATCGAAGCGACGAGCCGTAGCCCGCTATAGGCTGGCGAAAACGCATAGAAAAATCGCCACGATAAGAGCGAATTGGCAGCATCACGTGAGCTGCGAGTTGGCGGACACCGCCGGCACGGTTGTAGTGGAAGCACTGCGCACGAAGAACATGACCCTGTCGGCGAAGGGAACGGCGGATAAACCGGGAGTGGGTGTGGCGAGGAAAGCGGCGCTCAACCGTGCGATATTGGCCACCGGCTGGGCGGGGCTGCACGCGAAGCTGTCCTATAAGGCGGCCGAAGTGATTGAGGTGGCTCCGGCTTATACCAGCCAGCGCTGCAACGCTTGCGGGCATACGGAGGCGGCCAACCGCCGCTCGCAGAGCGAGTTTCATTGCGTGGTCTGCGGCCACGCGGGCAACGCGGACATCAACGCCGCATTGAATGTACTGGCCTTGGGGACTGAGGCAGCTGGGCGGCGAGGAGCGTTCTCGTTGGAGACTCCGAAGAACCGCCAAGAAACATATCCGCAGGGGTTGGCATATGCCGGCTTGGGTATGTGAGTCCCTTATACTTTCCCCCCCGAATCGAGTAGTCAGATGCCGGTAGTAGCGAAGTTTGAAATTACGTATACGCAGTTCTTAGACGAGCACGGTAAAGCGCAGCAAGAATTGCCCGAATTTGCCGCAGACGCGGACGAAATGGCGCGCATGTATCGCTTTATGCACCTGACCCGGGTGTTCGACCAGCGCTGCATAAACCTGCAGCGCACCGGCCAGGTCAACACCATCGCCTCCAGCCACGGCCACGAGGCCGCCCAGATCGGCCTGGCCGCCGCCATGCGGCCCGAGGACGTGCTCGCCCCTTCGTATCGCGAGCACGGCGCCGTGCTCTGGCGGGGCGTGCGCATGAGCCAGCTGCTGGCCGTGTGGGGTGGTGACGAACGCGGCCACGACTGGGACGGCGCCCGCCAAGATTTTCCGTACTGCGTGCCGATCGCCACGCAGTGCCTGCACGCCGCCGGCGCGGCGCTGGCCCTGAAGATGCGCGGCCAGGAGGCCTGCGCGGTGGCGCTGTGCGGCGACGGCGCCACTTCCGAAGGCGCGTTTTACGAGGCCCTGAACGCCGCCGGCGCGATGAATCTGCCGGTGATCTTCTGGGTCACAAACAACCGCTACGCCATCTCCATGAACGTGCAAGACCAGACCGGCGCCGAGACGCTGGCGCAGAAGGCGATCGCCGTGGGCATTCACGGCGAGCAGGTGGACGGCAACGACCTGATCGCTGTGCGCAACGCCGCCGAGATCGCCACGCAGCGGGCGCGCTCCGGTGGCGGCGCCTCGCTGGTCGAGGCCTTGAGCTACCGGCTGGGCGACCACACGACGGCCGACGACGCCACACGCTACCGCCCGGACGAGGAGGTGGAGCAGGCTGCGAGACGCGCTCCGCTTCACCGGATGAAACGTTTCATGCAGGAGCGGTTCGGCTGGACCGACGAGCAGGAAGCATCGCTGATCGAGGAGCTGGAAGCCGAGGTGGAGAAGGAGGTCGAGGCCTACCTGGCGACGCCCCCACCGAGGATCGAGGACATCTTCGACCACCAGTTCGCCAACATGCCGGCCGCGCTTGAGGCCCAGCGGGAAATCGCCCGCAAGTACCCGGTCCCGGACCACGGCTGATGGCCAACCTGACGCTGGTCGAAGCCGTCAACCAGGCGCTGGCCTGGGAGATGGCCCACGACGACAGCGTGGTCGTGTTCGGCGAGGACGTGGGCGTGAACGGCGGCGTGTTCCGCGCCACGGTGGGCCTGCAGGAGAAATTCGGCGCCGAGCGGGTTTTCGATACGCCGCTGGCGGAAGCGATGATCGCCGGCCTGTCCGTGGGCCTGGCCACGCAGGGGTTCAAGCCGGTCCCGGAAATCCAGTTCATGGGCTTCATCTACCCGGCGCTGGACCAGATCGTCAGCCACGCCAGCCGGATGCGCAACCGAACCCGCGGACGGCTGACCTGCCCGATGGTGCTGCGCGCGCCGTTCGGCACGGGCATCCGCGCTCCCGAGCACCATTCCGAGAGCACCGAGGCGATGTTCGCGCACATGCCCGGCGTGCGGGTCGTGATCCCGTCGTCGCCGGTGCGCGCCTACGGCCTGCTGCTGTCGGCGATCCGCGATCCGGACCCGGTGATTTTTCTGGAGCCCAAGCGGATTTATCGCGCCTTCCGCCAGGAGGTGCCGGACAACGGCGAGGGCCTGCCGCTGGACAAGGCCTTCGTGACCCGGCCGGGGACCGATGTGACCCTGATCAACTGGGGCGCGTCGGCGCTGGAGAGCTGGACCGCGGCCGGCGAACTGGCCGACGAGGGCATCGACTGCGAGGTGGTGGACCTGGCCACGGTAAGCCCGATCGACAAGGACACGATCCTGGAGTCGGTGTCGCGCACCGGACGCGCGGTCATCGTTCACGAAGCGGCGGTGAGCGGCGGGCTGGGCGGCGAAGTGGCCGCGATCCTGGCTTCGGAAGGTCTGTACAGTCTGGAAGCGCCGGTGGTCCGGGTGGGCGGCTTCGATGCCGTGCCGCCGCTGGCGCGGATGGAATACGGCTATATTCCCGGCGTCCAGCGGATCAAGGACGCCGTGCACGAGTGCATGGAGAGTTGATCGAGCGTTCGGCGCGGAAATTTGGAATGAGAGAGTTCAAATTACCTGATCTTGGCGAGGGTCTGACGGAGGCCGAGATCGTCGAATGGCATGTTGCCGCCAACGACGACATCAAGCTCAATCAGCCGCTGGTTTCGGTGGAGACCGACAAGGCCGTGGTGGAGGTGCCGTCGCCGGTTACGGGCCGCGTGATCTCGCTGCACGGCGAGGCCGGCGACGTGATCCCCGTCGGCGATGTGCTCGCCCGCTTCGACGTGCCCGCGAAAGAAGGCGCCGCGCCCCCCGGGAGCGAGGAAGCCCCCGGGAGGGAGGACGTCCCGTCCTCCCAAAGTAAGGGAAACACCGCCGTCCCCCAGGCCGACGGCAAGGACGACGCCCCCGGCGTGGTCGGCGAACTTCCCGCCAGCGCCCTGGTGATGAGCGACACGACCGGCTCCGCCGCCGCGGCTCCGAAGAAACAACGGGTCAAGGCCGCCCCTTCCGTGCGCGCCCTGGCCCGCGAACTGGGCGTGGACCTGACGCGGATCGAGGGCTCCGGCCCCGCCGGCCGGATCACGGCCAGGGACGTCGCCGGCGCCGCCAAGGCCGCCGGGGACGCGGCCCCTTCCGCCGCGGGAACCACGGCGCCCCGCCCTCCGTCCGGCGAAGCCGGTTCTACGCCAGCTCCCGCCACCGAAGAAAAACTCGCCGGCCCGCGCCGCGCCATGTTCCACAGCATGACCGCTTCGCACACCGAAGTGGCGCTGTGCACGGTGATGGACGACGCCGACATCCACGACTGGGAGTCGCCGCGCGATTTCACGCCGCGGCTGATCCGCGCGATGGTGGCCGGGGCCCGCGCCGAACCGCGGCTCAACGGCACGTTCAGCGCCGAGACCGGCGTGCTGTCCATGTCCGAAGACGTGCACATGGGCCTGGCCATGGAAACGCCGCACGGCCTGATCGTGGCCACGATCTTCAACGCCGGCAAGCTGAGCCTCGATGAAGTGCGCGACGAAGTGGCGCGGCTGAAGACGGCAGGCGCCGACCGCACGCTCAAGCCCGGGGAGGTGCGCGGCTACACCATCACGCTGTCGAACATCGCCGGCGGATCGTCGCGCTACGCCACGCCGCTGATGGTTCCGCCCACCGTGGGCATCCTGGGAAGCGGCGCGGCCCGCGAGGAAGTCGTGGCCGTGAACGGCGAGATCGCGATCCGCCGCATGCTGCCGCTGTCGCTCACTTTCGATCACCGCTGCGTGGCCGGCGCCGACGCGTCCCGATTCCTGGGCGCGGTGGTGGCGGACCTCAAGCTGGCCTCGTGAAGCCGTCGTATGGCCGGCTGATCCTGTGCCGGCACGGCGAGAGCCTCTGGAACCGCGAGAACCGCTTCACCGGCTGGACCGACGTTGATCTGAGTCCCGCGGGCGAGGAGGAGGCCTGCCGCGCCGGGCGCCTGCTTCGCCAGGAGGGCCTGAAGCCCGAAGTGGCCCACACCTCGGTGCTGACCCGCGCCTTGCGCACGCTATCGCTGATGCTGGCGGAGCTGAACGCAAGCGGCATCAAGGTCCATCGAAGCTGGCGTCTGAACGAACGCCATTACGGCGCGCTGCAGGGTCTTAACAAGGCGGAGACGATGGAAAAGCACGGCGAGGCGCAGGTGAAGATCTGGCGGCGTTCCTACGCCACGCCGCCGCCGGTGCTGGCGCCGGACGACCCGCGCCACCCGCGCCACGACCCGCGCTATGCCGATCTGGACGCGCCGCCGGCCGCCGAGTCGCTGAAGGACACGCTGGTCCGGGTGCAGCCGTACTGGGAAAGCCGCATCGCGCCGGACGTCAAGGCCGGGCGCTGCACGCTGGTGTCCGCGCACGGCAACAGCCTGCGGGCGCTGGTTAAGCTGCTGGAGAATATTTCCGATGACGACATCGTCAGGCTGGAGATTCCGACCGGGGCGCCGCTTCTGTACGAATTCGGCCCCGGCTTTGCGGCCCGGCCGCGCCGCTACGTGGGAGAAGGACAGTGATTTACGACCTCGGTGACCGCAAACCGCGCTCGAAGGCGCTGTTCGTCGCCCCCGACGCCGCCGTGATCGGCAGCGTGGAACTGGGCAAGGACTCGAGCGTCTGGTACGGCGCCGTGTTGCGCGGCGATAACGATCCGATCCGGGTCGGGTCGCGCAGCAACATCCAGGATGGCACCGTGGTGCACACCGATGAAGGCCAGCCCACGATCATCGGCGACGACGTGACCGTGGGGCACAAGGTGATCCTTCATGGCTGCACCGTCGGGGACGGCTGCACCATCGGCATGGGCGCGATCCTGCTGAGCGGCTCGCGGGTCGGCGCCAACAGCCTGGTCGCTGCCGGCGCCCTTCTGCCGGAAGGCCGCGAGTATCCGCCCAACAGCCTGATCATGGGCGTGCCCGCCCGCGCCGTGCGCGAACTCACCGAGGACGAGAGCGCCCGCGTCGCGGAAGGCTCCGAAGTCTACGTCCTCCGCGCCCGCGAACACCGCGACCACCTCCAGGCCCGTATAGACGGAGAGGAGCATTCACCATGAACGAGAAAGCCAAATTCGAGGGCCATTACAAGGGCGCGAAAAGCAGGGAGAACCTGGCCTGGCATCATGCCAGGCCCACGCGCTTCATTCCTTTCGTGCACGAGTCGCGCGCGCAGCCGGGCACCGCACTCGACCTGGGCTGCGGAACGGGTGTCGATACCGTCGGGCTGGCCAAGCTGGGCTGGACGGTCAAGGGCATCGACTTCATGGAGCAGGCCATCGCCATGTCCACGGAACTGGCCGAGAAGGAAGGCGTGGACGTGGAGTACATCCTGGCGGACGTCCTGGAGTGGGAATCGACCGAGAAGTTCGATCTCCTGGTCGATTCCGGGCTCATGCACAACATGCCTCGGGAAAGTCTTCCGGAGTACAAGGGCCGAATCCTCCGCTGGCTGAAGGAGGACGGCGACTTCATCCTGGTCCACTGGGAAAGCCGCGGCGATCACGACCGGCTTTTCGCCGGACCCAGGCGCTCCACCAAAGAGCAGCTGATTGCCTTCATGGCGCCGGAAATGTCGCCCGTGGATCGGTTCGACCGCAAGGAATCCCGCGTTTGCCGCACCTGTACGGGCAAGACCTGCGACCACAACGGCCAGTACTGCCGGGGCGTAGGCCCCGAACTCTCCGTAGCCTACCTCTGGTTCCGCCGCTAGCGGGGGCGATTCCCGCCCTCATCCTGGGAAGGAGGGCGTCCCGCCCTCCGTGAAGGCGAGACGCCTTCACGCCCAGGCATCAGGCCGGACGGTTTGTGTGGTGGGCGGTGAGTTCGGCCATGATGGAGAGTGCGATGGAGGCGGGGTCGTTGGCGCCGATGTCCAGGCCGACCGGGCCGCGCAGCTTGCTCTCGAGGTCGCCGGCGCCGTCGCCCAGTTCGCGCAGCAGGCGCTCGCGCCGCGCCTTCGGGCCCAGCACGCCCACCCAGGGAATCGGCCGGTTGGCCAGCGCGGCCAGGTAGGCGCGGTCCGAGGCCAGGTGGTGGCTCATCACCACGCAGGCGTCCCAGGGATCCAGGTCGAGATGTTGAGCGACACTCTCGGGCCTGAGTTCCAGCACGGACTCGGCGGAGCCCAGGTCCCCGCGCTCCAGGTATGAGCGGCGGTGGTCGCAGACCGTGACTCGCCAGCCGAGGCGTTCGGCGAACTCCACCAGCGGCACGGCGTCCACGCCGGCGCCCAGCACCAATAGCCTCGGGATCGGCGCAAGCGGATAGACCAGCACCTTGCGTGCCGGGTTCTCGAGCGTGTGCAGGCCGTTGGGATGCTCGGCCGGCACCTCGTCATCCAGGAACGTGGCGCCGACCGGCGCCTCGTCGCCCTCCACCACGACCGCGCAGCGCGATGGCCCGGAGCGCATCGCCAGCTCCGCCATCCGCGTTAGCGGCGCCCAGGGATCGTCGCCGCCGGGGGACAGCGGCTGCAGCAGCACCTTGAGCATGCCGTCGCAGCCGACGCCGGTCCCGAACAGGATGTCGTGCTCGCCGCGCATGTCGTAGCAGACCGAACGCGCCTCGCCCGACTCCAGTACGGAAGCGGCATGCTCCGCCAGGTCGCCCTCCAGGCAGCCGCCGCTCACCAGGCCCTGGTAGTTGCCCTCGCCGTCGATCAGCACGCGGGAACCGGACTTGGAATAGGTCGATCCCGCCGTTTCGTACACGGTGCCGAGGACCAGGCGGTCGCCGGCCTGCTTCCAGTCGGCGAACGTTTCGATCAGGTGCTTGAGCGCCATTGCTGACTATGGGAGGGCGAGACGCCCTCCCGCCCGGGTCGTGGACGGCGGGGACGTGGCGAGGGTCATGCTCTCGCTCCCAGGAGGGTGGGGCGGACGGAGAGGAGGGATTCGGCGAGGCGGAGCTGGCCGCGGGCGCGCACGAGGTTGTGCTCGGCGCGCGAGGCGAAGCGCTGCGGATCCCAGCCGAAGTAGCGGTCATTGAGGATGTCGGCGGTGAAGCGCGTGGTCAGTTCCAGCGTGATCCAGAGCGTGGCGTCCACGAGGCACGACCGTTCGTCTTCATTGATGAAGGTGGCCACGTCCAGGTAGCCGGAGCGGGCCGCCTCGAACAGCTCGACCGAAAACGCGGTTTCCTCGCTGTCCTCGCCGACGGGATTGCACCACGAGCGAAAGGCGTCGCCCAGTTCATAGGGCAGGCTCAGGCGTCCCAGCGAGTCCAGGTCCACCATGGCCAGCCCCTCGCCTTCGGGCGAGAACAGCATGTTGTTGATCTTGGGGTCGCCGTGCACCACGCGCAGCGGCGTTTCGGGCATGGCCGGCAGTTGCGCCAGCAGTTGCAGCGTTCGGCGCTGCAGGCGTTCGGCTTCCGCACGCAAGGGATGGCCGTGATGCAAGGCCAGCGCCTGATCCAGCTCCGCAATACGACGGTCCGGTTCGTGAATCGGCCGGCGTTTGCTGGCGAACGGCGCCCGGAAATTCACCAGCGCCATGTGAAAGCGGGCAAGAAGTGCGCCGGCCTGTTCGGCCTGGCCGGTGTTCTCGAGCCGGTTGTGGAACTCGCCTTCGAGCCAGGTGAGCAGGCGCCAGACGCCGTCATCCCGCTCCACGTACAGATCGCCGCCGGATGCGCGCACCAGCCGCGGCGTGGCCATGCCCCACGCGGCGATATGGGCCGTTACGGCCTCGATGTCTGCGTGGATCTCCGCTCCGAGGATGGGGCTCAGGCGCTGCAGCGCATAACTGGAACCGTTCCCGCCGCGAACCCTCCAGGTGCGGTTGATCAGCCCGTGGTCCATGTACTCCAGCGATTCGGCGCGCAGGCCCCAGTCGCCGAGCACTTGTTCGGCGGCCGCGGTTTCGCTGAAATCGGACGAATCGGTCCTGGGCATCGGTTGTTTTTCCCCCGGGGGCAATTTTGCGCGAAACGTCAATGTACATATACTGAGCCGGCGTGGGGAGGGTGAATTCCCTTTTTCTTGCGCGATTCACCGCAATTGTCAACTTCCAGGGGGATAGAACATGACAATTCACGTCTGCTTGCGCCGGTTTGCCGGCATCGCCGCGGTTTCCGCCGCGGCCCTGATGGGCATACAGGACCTCGCTGCCCAGGAATTCGAGGAAATCGTCGTCACGGCGCGCAAGCGCGACGAATCGGTGCTCGAGATTCCGATTGCCGTATCGGCCTACAGCCAGGACGACCTGGACGCGCTGGGCATGAACACCATCGAGCAACTTTCCTCGGTAACGACGGGCTTCACTCTCCAGAACGTCAGCCAGGGCGGAATGGGCGGGCGGCACAACCCCAACATCCGCTTCCGCGGACTGGGCGTTCAGGTGGAAAGCCCCGCGTCGCGCGCCGGTTCGGTGTTCTGGAACGGCGGCTACATTTCCGATGGCGTGGGCATCCTGCCGCTGATCGACCTCGAGCGGGTCGAGATCCTGAAGGGGCCGCAGACCGCGTTCTTCGGCCGCAACACCTTCGCCGGCGCGGTCAACTACATCCCCGCACAGCCGGGCGACGAGTTCGGCGGCAAGGCCTCCCTGTCCTACTCGGCATCCGATGAAAGCAGCCACAACTTCACCGTCGCGGTCGGCGGGCCGATCAGCGACAGCGTGGGCGTGCGCTTCGCGCTGATGCAGGAAAAGGTGGGCGCCGACTACCAGTTCGACAACGGCGATCCCATCGGCGAGCAGAACAACACCGCGTTCACCGCGCTGGCGACGTTCGAGGTATCGGATGCATTCAGCTTCCAGGTATCGGGCTTTTACGTCGATGCCGACGACACGATGGCGTTGCAGTCAGTCGACGCCCCCGTTGCTGCCGGAACCTGCAACCGCACCTACAACGGCACGATCCGGCCCGTGGCCGGCGGCACCGGCGGTACGTTCACCACGGACCTGTCGCAGTCGTTCCGCAATACGTTCTGCGGATCGATTCCCGACTGGGACGCGGTACAGCCGAACTTCTCCGAGGTTGGCAGGATCAACGACAGCACGCCGCTTTTCATGTTCTCCAACCCCTGGTCGTTCATCTCGACGCTGCCGCCCGAACTGGAAGGCTACTCGATCGTTGACGCGCCGGATGGGCTGGGCAACACCTACGAGCTTTGGCGTGTTGACATTTCCGGGGATTACGAACTGGCGAATGGCGCCGTAGTGGGCGCTCAGTTCGCTCGCGGAGAATCCTCAAGCTGGCGAATAATCGACAACAACTTCGGCACGCCGGCGGTATTCTTCTTCAGGAATCCCGGCGCCCCCTGGCTCGCGGGACAGGCCGGCTGGGTGCGCGATACCTATGTCGAAGTCCGCTACACGCCGCAGGCCGGCGAGCGGATGAACTACACGGTGGGCACCAGCTATTATGCGCAGGACAACCGGTCGGTCGCGTTCTCGGGTTTCGGCGCTACCCACAATCTGAACTTCCAGGACGGCGACAACTTCGGCGTGTTCGGTTCCGTGGACTACGCGCTGAACGAGCAGTGGACGCTGTCGCTGGAAGGACGCTGGAACACGGACACCCAGACCATCGTCTATGACGGCGTATCCATTCAGCAGCGCGTCGACCTCACCGCGACCGTGGACGCGGAGCAGAAGTACAGCGCGTTCATGCCGCGCGTGATCATTTCCTGGCAACCTTCGGAGAACACCAATCTCTACGCCCACTACTCACGGAGCAATCTGCAAGGCAACGACACCAACGCAGAAGACTACGGCGAGTCCACGGGTGTGCCGCTGGACATTGGCGTCTTCACCCCGAAGCAGGCGCTGGACGCCTTCGAGGTGGGACTGAAGCAGCGCGTGGGCGGCTGGCTGAACTACGCGCTTTCCGCCTACGTCATGGACTGGGAGAACCAGACCTTCTTCGAATTGAGTCCGGCGCCGTTCTTTACCGCGGCCTACATTGCCGGCGACGCCGAGATCCGGGGGCTGGAAGCAGAGTTCGAACTGACGCCGAACGAATGGTTCAGCCTGAGCGGCGGAGTTACCTACAACGACGTGGAATTCACCGACTTTGCCGGCACCGGTTCGGTGGCAACGGCGGTGCTCGCGCCGCCCCCCACGCTGTCGGTCGGAGAGCAGATTTCCACGACCGGCGGCCGGCCGCGCTACATGCCGGAATGGACCGGCAGCCTGTCGGCGGTGTTACAGCTCGATCAACTCGTGGGCATGGCGAACAATATCTGGCTCAGGGTGGACGGGATCTACCAGGGCCAGTTCTACGTCGACAACTTCAACTGGAACTCGGTGGACGGCTACTGGAAGATCAATGCGCGGGTGCATGCGGACGTGGGCGACACGTTCTCGGTCGAGCTCTACGCGATGAACCTGACCAACGATCTGAGCCCTCTGACGGCGGGCGGCACCACCAGCATATTCGGTCTGCCCCACCGCAAGACCTTTACGCCGCTGCCGTACAAGCGCGAAGTCGGCCTGAAGCTGATCGCCGCCTTCTAGCTTGCCGTCCCCTGGGAGGGCGGGCTAGAGCTAGTTCTTGTAGCCGCCGAAGACCACCCAGTGGGAGAGCGCTCCCATGCTGGGGTCTTCCTTGTCCATCGTTCCCCGTTCGCCGGCAAAGTTCAGGGTGCGCGGCTGGAATCCCTGCACGATGCGGGTGAAGCCGGCGTCCTTCATCGCCTGCTCGAAGTCCACGCAGCCCAGTGAGCCCCAGAAGGGCTCGGCGTTGTAGTAGTTCTGCCAGTCGCGCACGACCACGCCGCCCATGTCCATGCCCTTGTAGCGCAGCGGCACTTCCAGATTGCACATCGCGCCGCCGGGCTTGAGCACCCGGTAGGCTTCTTTCAGGATGGCCGGCATTCCGGTGCGCGAGGTTTCGTGGAACAGGATTTCCGACGTGACCATGTCGAAGCTCTCGTCCTCGAACTTGAGGTTGCGGGCGTCCTGCTGGTGGAAATGCACCCGCTTGCCCAGCGATTCGGCCCGAGCGTGGGCGTAGCGCAACAGCGCGCCGCCGATGTCGATGGCGTGCAGTTCGGCGTCGGGGTACAGGTCGACGAGCGCCAGCGTGCCGTGGCCGACGCCGCAGCCCAGGTCCAGGATCCGTTTCGGCTGCTCGTCGGGGAAGGCGTCCTGGATGAAGGCGCACAGCGTGTGGCCGCGCACGTCGTTGAGTCCGCCCGCGCGGCCCAGGCCGTAGAGCACGGCGCCGCGGTCGTAGATCGCCCCGGCGCGCACGTCGTCGCCGCCGGCGTCATGCAGGTAGCCGCCCGGCTGAATGTGCTGATCGACCAGGGTCAGGTATTCCGGGTTCGGCACGTCCGGGTGCAGCGTCAGGCTGCCCAGCGGCTTGTCGATGGAGCGGAACTTGTCCTCCAGATCGTCCAGTTGCCGGTCGACGGTGTCGGCCACGTAGTCCCACATCAGTTCCTGGGAAGTGCGCAGCAGCGCACCCCAGTGCTGGAAGATGGGCAGTTCCTCGGACTTGCGCAGCACAGCGTCGCGGTCCTCCTCGTCCTCGGGGTCGCACTCGCCCATTTCCGGCATGATCTGCTCGTTGCAGGCGTCGATGGCCTGCGCCATCAATCGCCCGTTGGCATAGGCGCGCAGGCCCAGAAAGTACTTCTGCGCCGCCAGTTCGTCGTGGGTGGCGCCGGCCATCATGCCGTGACGCGGATACACGTCGCTGCGCATGGTTTCCTGGCGTACGCCTTCGGCTTCAAACATCACCATGTTGAACCTCCTTTGAAATGCGGTCGAGTTCGCCGCCGGCCGCTGCGGGTTCCATGTCTTCTTCGAGGTAGCGGAGCACGCGGCCCATCATCTGCTGCCGTATCGGCGCCCGTTCGGCTTCCGCCTCGGCGTCCGGCAGCCATGCGTCCACGGTGTCCTTGCCGAACAGCCCGGCCTTTTCCAGCAGCCGCTCGTGCGTGTCGATGCGCTCGCGGATAACGCTGACCTCGCCCAGCAAGGTAGTCAGCATGGCAAACAGCATGTCCAGGCGCTCGTCGCCGTAGAACGCCGGGCGCTTGCCCAGCGCCCGCCTCGGTCGTGCCTCGGGCTGTGTATTGGTGGGCATAAGCAGTCCTGCTCCGGTTACCGCAGTGTAATCAGTGAATATTAAGCGCGTCTTGCGGCGGAGTAAACGAGTGGTCCAGCGCCTCGGCCACGGCCGGGTTGGTGACGCGACCGGCGTGAATGTTGAGCCCCGCCATCAGACCGGCGTCGTCGCGCATGGCCTGCCGCCAGCCCTTGTTCGCCAGCGCCAGCGTGAACGGCAGCGTGGCGTTGTTCAGCGCCAGGGTGGAGGTGCGCGGCACCACGCCAGGCATGTTGGCCACACAATAGTGAACGACGTCCTCCTCGACGAAGGTGGGGTCGGAATGCGTGGTGGGGTGGCTGGTCTCGAAGGTGCCGCCCTGGTCGATGGCGACGTCAACCAGCACCGATCCGGCGGCCATCTTCCGTACCATTTCGCGGTCCACCAGTTGCGGCGTCGATGCGCCCGGCACCAGGACGGCGCCGATCACCAGGTCCGCCTGTTCGACGTATTCCTCGATGGCCGAGCGGGTCGAATACATCGTGTTCAGGCGCGCGCCGAACTGCAGGTCCAGCTCCCTCAGCCGCGGCAGCGACTTGTCGAGCACCACGACGCGCGCCTCCATGCCCACGGCGATGCGCAGCGCATTGGTGCCCACGACGCCGCCGCCGAGCACCACGACGTTGGCCGCCAGCACGCCCGGAACGCCGCCAAGGAGCTTGCCGCAGCCGCCCATCTCCGTTTCCAGGCAACGGGCGCCAGCCTGCACGGCCATGCGGCCGGCGACTTCGCTCATCGGCGCCAGCAGCGGCAGGTGGCCGTGGGCGTCGGTGACCGTTTCGTAGGCGATCGCCGTGACGCCGGACTCCATCAGCCGCCGCGCCTGGTCGGGATCGGGGGCCAGGTGCAAATAAGTGAAGAGGACCTGGCCCTCGCGCAGCATCCGGCATTCGTCGGGCTGCGGCTCCTTGACCTTCACGATCATCTCGGCCTTGTCGAATACCTCTTCCGCGCTGGAGGCGATCTTCGCGCCCAGGGCCCGGTAATCGTTGTCGCTGCGGCGCAGTCCCGCGCCGGCATCCGCCTGCACCAGTAATTCGTGACCGTTTTCGATTAACTCGCGAGCGCTGCTTAAACTCAATCCTACCCGGTGTTCGTCGGGTTTTATCTCTTTGGGAACGCCTATCAACATGCCCGCATTGTAACGCTCCGCGCGGGTTCGATCCTGGCGCAACGGAAGCCTTTATCGTTCCCGTCCCGTCCGGGAGCGTTGGAGCCATGGATGGCGAAACCGAGCCAGGGATGGCGTCTCCAGGAGGGGACGGGAACGATAAAGGCGAGGGGAAGCGCTAGTGGCCGGGCGGGGGCGCGATGGGGGGTAGCGAATCCATGAATCCGGGCGCGGCCTTTTCGACCTCGCCGAACAGCCGCATTTCCTCGGCGGCGGCGTCGGCCGTATTGTCGGCCACGTAGTCCCAGTCGGAATCGGCGAACTGCGCCTCTTCCTCGGCCAGCGTCGAATGCCGGCTGGCCGAGAGGATGTTGAGAAACACGTCCAGGAAGCGCCTCGCCTCGTCCTCGAAGCCCTCGCGCTCGGACGCGCCGCGGTCCCTCAGCGTGTCGCGCGCAATGACCAGGCCGGCCAGGGCCTGCTCGCTGGCGGCCAGGCGAAATTTCAGCTTGTCCAGCTTGTCGCGGAACACGACGTCATCGGGGCCGGCGTGCGGATTCAGACGTTCCCACAGGCGGTGGTCCTGGGCGTGCAGGCGGTCCAGCGCGTGCTTGAGGTAATCCGAACAGGCCAGGTAAACGGGCACCGGATTGTCCGCGGCCGCCTCGCCGTCCAGCGCAGCGCCCAGCGTGCGGCGGACCATCGACATGCGCATGCGCTCCTGGCGCACGCGCTCGTGTGCAGCGGTGATGTTCATGAGCCTTGGCCTCCTTCTTGAATGGTGCAGACCTGCACGCGGGTGGCGGTGATCGATCCCAGCAGCAGCCTGTCCTGGTAGCGGGCGGCGACGCTGCCGGCGGAATGCATCCGCCCGGAGTCGGACGCGACCAGTTCAAGCTCGCTGCCGTCGGCGTTGAGACGATAGAAGCGGCTGGGCGCCGGGTAGTCCTTGTCGCCGAAGTGCCGGCCCAGCGCCATGCCGTTGGCGTGCTCCGCGACCCACAGTTTGCCGTCGGCGTCCACGTCGATATTGTCCGGAAATCCGGGCATCGGTACCCGCGACTGTTCGGTCAGCCTTCCTTCGGTGTCCGCCGTCATGATCTTCAGCCGCTTGCCCTGGGTCTCGGAGATGATGAATCGGCCGTCGGCGTAGCCGATCCCGGCGCCTCCCGCGAGCCTGTCGGCGGCCACGCGCATGACCTGGCCATCGTAATAGACGGCCCTGGCCAGTCCGGCGCCGAACAGGAACTCCTGGATCTGCTGGAAGCGATTGGCCGCGCCGGTGTCGTTGACCGCGATGAACTGCTCCGCGCCGACGGCCTGGATGTCGTTGGGGCTGTTCATCAGCGGGCTGCGCACGGTGCGCACGTGGTGCAGGAACCCGTCGTCGCGCAGTTCGAATATTTCCACCGCCTCCGGGCCCTCGCCGCGCTCGCGCGGGTGGTTGATCACGAAAAGCCGCGTGTTGCCGGCGGCGTCCTGGTGCAGGCTCATGCCGTGCGGGTGCAGGTGCGAGGGCACTTCCGCCAGGGGCAGGAACTGGCCGATGGGATCGGCGTTCAGGTCCAGCGCCAGGATGACGCCGCGGATGCTGCGGTTGGAAAGCAGCGCGCGCCGGTCGAGCACCGACAGGTAGGCGACGCCGCGCATGCGGTCGATCACGATGTCCTCGGCGCTGCCCGGCAGCGAAATGGCCTCGCAGGCCCAGGGTAGCTCTTCGTCCACGCTGGTGAAGGCGTTCATCCGCGCCATCGAACTCACGCCGGCCAGCAGCAGGAGTCCGAGGATGGCGCCTGTCGCGATCAGGAATTTCTTCATGCCGCCGAGTATAAGCAATAGCGTGCCCGTGCACGGAAAGACCGCCAGCCCGCCGGTGCTGGACACGCAGCCCCCGCGAAGGCGACACTGTGACGGATGAGCATGGCATCCTCATGAGTCGCCGCGCCGTAGCGTTCCTGCTCAAGGATCGCATCACCGCCTCACCCGGATTCAATCGCTGGTGGATTCCGCTGATTTCCGTCGCGCTCCATCTCTGCATCGGATCGGTCTACTCGTGGAGCATCTTCAACCCGGCGCTGACCCGGGAACTCGGCGTCGCGGCAAGCAGCGCCGACGACTGGAGCATCACCGTGATCGTGGGCGTTTTCTCCACCGCCATCGTATTCCTGGGTCTGAGCACGGCGGTGGCGGGCAAGTGGCTGGAGGACGTGGGTCCGCGCTGTGCCGGCGTCTGCGCCGCCGGTCTGTGGGGGATGGGATTCGTGATCGGCGGCGTGGGCATAGAACTGCACGAACTGTGGCTGCTGTACCTCGGGTACGGGGTGTTCGGCGGCGCCGGCCTGGGGCTGGGCTACATCTCGCCCGTATCGACGCTGATTCGCTGGTTTCCGGACCGGCGCGGATTGTCGACCGGACTGGCGATCATGGGTTTCGGCGGTGGAGCGATCATCGCCGCGCCGCTGAAGAAGTTCCTGCTCCAGACCTTCCACGAAGCTCCGCGGTATCTCGGCGCGACGGAGGCTGTGGACCTGGTCACCGAAGGAGGCAGGCAATTCGCCGAGGTGGCCGGCGAATGGCTCGAAGTTGTCGTCGCGGCGCCGGCCGACGTGTCGAGGATGATCGTTCCCGGCCCGGAAGGCGTCTATGTGGTCGGCACGGGGAATACGGGAGCGGCGCTGACTTTCTTCGCGCTGGGACTGGGCTACTTCTGCATCATGCTGGCCGCCGCCTTCTCGTTCCGCCTTCCTCCGAAGGGATGGAACCCGGCCGGGTGGGATGAAGAGGCGGCGCGGGCCGCGGGCAAGCCGGGCAGCGGCTGGCGGGGCATGCCGAGCAGCACCTACGTGCCCGTCCAGCGGGCGCACCGAACGCCGCAGTTCTATCTGATCTGGATCATGCTGTGCTTCAACGTCACGGCCGGGATCGGCGTAATCGGCGTGGCGGAAACGATGATGGTCGACATCTTCGGGCGGACCTTGCCTCACGTGGTTACCCCGGCCTTCGCGGTGACGTACGTGTTGATGATCAGTGTCTTCAACATGGGGGGCCGGCTCGCCTGGGCGACGGCTTCCGACTACATCGGGCGACGCAACACCTACCACTGCTTCTTCGCGCTCGGCGCGGCGCTGTACTGCTCGGTACCGCTTATCGCCAACGCCGGCAGCGTCAGCGCGAGCGCGGGCTGGCTGGTGGCGTTTTACGCCGTAACGATGGTGGCCTTCACGATGTACGGCGGCGGGTTCGCCACGCTTCCCGCCTATCTAGCCGACGTCTTCGGGACACGGCATGTGGGTGCGATACATGGCCGCTTGCTCACGGCCTGGAGCGTCGCCGGCGCGCTCGGGCCATTGCTCATCACCCAGCTTCGCGAGTTCTCGCTGGAACAGGCGGTCCGCGCGCTGGCGGCCAGGATCGATCCGGCGGCGTTCGAGGCGCACTTCGGCGCGCCCATGAGCAATCTCAATGAGCTGGTGGCGGCCAACACCGTGACCATCGGCAGGCTCATGGAAATTGTGCCGGCGGGCACTCCGGACCCCACGCCGGGCATCTATAACCTCACGATGTACGTGATGGGAGCGCTGCTGGCCATCGCCCTCCTGGCCAATCTGCGGATGCGCCCGGTATCGGAGCGGTTCGTTACGCGCGTCGCGGGTGACTGAACCCGCGCCCGTTATCGGATCCGCGAATACTCCCTCACTACAACAGGATCACCGCCGAAAGCGCCAGGCGGTAGAGCGCGAACGGCCACAGGCCCCAGCGCGCCACCAAGCGCAGCAGCAGGCCCATGCAAAGGAAGGCGGCCACGCCCGCCACGATCATGCCCAGCGCCAGCGCGCCCCAGTCGGCGGCGGCCGGGGCCGCGCTCAGGTTCACCGTCTCGAGGGCGGCGGCCGCCAGAATCACGGGGATCGCCAGCAGGAAGGACAGGCGGGCCGCGGCCGGGCGCGCCATGCCCAGGACCCGGGCGGCGGTAATGGTCACGCCGGACCGCGACGCGCCGGGAATCAGGGCCAGCGCCTGGCCGCAGCCGATCCAAAGCGCCTGCTTCCACCCGATCTCGCGCACCCGCGTCAGGTATTGCGGCCGGCGGTCCGCCCAGACCATCAGGATCGCGAACAGCGCGCCGGCTACGGCAATCAGCCGCGGTTCGCGGAAAGACGCCTCCACGGTGTCGTGCAACAGGAGTCCGAGCGCACCGATCGGCAGCGTCGCCAGCACGATCATCAGGCCCAGCCGCGCCGCCGGTCCCGGGGTCGCGCGGTACAGGAGCCAGGCGCGCCATTCGCCCAGGATCGCGGCGATTTCCCGGCGCGAGAACGCGATCACGGCGATCAGGCTGCCGAAGTGCACGGCCACGTCGAAGGCGATGCCCTGGTCGGCCCAGCCCAGCCAGGCCGGCACCAGGATCAGGTGGGCCGAGCTCGATATCGGCAGGAACTCGGTGACGCCCTGCAGCAGGGCCAACAGGACGATCTGCCAGAAGCTCATGCGCGCGCCGCCTCAGCCGCACGCTCCGGTACGCGCGCCGGGTTCAGCGACGCAATGAGGTCGCGCCCGCCGAAACCGCTCGGCGCCCCGATCCCTTCCGTCGCCAGTCCCAGGAACTTGAAGGCCTCGCCCATGCCGCCCGGCAGCATCAGCCGGCGTAACTCGGCCGCGTCCTTTGCCGACGGGGGCGATCCGGCCAGTTCCAGGATGCCGGCCGCCAGCAGGAACTGGGTCTGGTTGGTATAACCCGCCGTTGTCAGTCCCGCCGCCTCCGCCGCGCGCGCAATGGCGGTGAAGTCCACCCAGGCGGTGATGTCCTCGCGCCCCGGCCGGCGAAAGGGATCGTCGTGCCAGTGCTGTCCGGAGTGGCAGCCCAGCGTGCCTTCGCTGCGTTCGGCCAGGTACAGCTCATGGCGCGGCAGTCCATAGTCGGCCAGCAGCACCAGGCCGGCTTCCAGCGTCTGGGCGAGCTCCCCGATAAACTCATCCTGATTCAGCCGGATTTCCGAGCAATAGCCGTTCGGCAGCGTCCAGGGCAGTTCCGCCTGCAATCCGTCAAGCGCCTGCTCCAGCGCGGCGTCCGCGCGCCGGTCTTCCCAGCGCAGCCCCTGCTCCCCGCCCAGGCTCACGCCGCGCTCCAGCCAGGCGCCCCGTTCGCGCCGGAAACACTTGCAGGGCAGGGCGTCGAGCACCTCGTTGGCGATGATCGTGCCCCGTATGCGTTCGTGCGTGAGCCGGTCCACCCACTCAAGCCGTTCGAGAAGGTCCGGGTGCGTTCTCCCCAGGCGCTCCCGCTGCACGGCCCGCAGGCCGGGCGCGGGCTCGACCAGGAGGTAGCGCTGCGGCAACTTGCCCGCCTCCTTGAGTTCGCCCAGTACGACCTCGGCAAGCCGGCCGCTTCCCGGGCCCAATTCGACGATTTCACCGTCCGGGCAGGCGGTAAGGACCTCGGCGCATTGCCCCGCCAGGGCGCGTCCGTAAAGCGCCGACGTTTCGGCGGCGGTGTCGAAGTCTCCTCCCTCGCCGATTCGGGCCCGGCCCGCGCCGTAATAGCCTTCTTCGGGGTGGTACAGCGCCAGTTCCATGTAGCGGTCGAACGCCAGCCAGCCGCCCGCCTCGGTGATCGCGGTCAGGATGTGCCCTGGCGGGGCCTGCAATGGGGCTGTTTTCATCGCGGGTTCATATAATGCCGCCTCCGGGCAACAAAGGGCGGCGCAAGGGCAATGACGACGGCGAAAGTCGCACTGGTGACCGGCGGCGCCAAGCGCGTGGGCGCGGTGATTGCCGGGGAACTGCATGCCGCCGGATTCACACTGGCGGTGCACTGCAATCGCTCGCTCGCCGACGCCGACGAACTGGTAGCGCGTCTCAACGGAATCCGCTCCGATTCCGCGTTTGCCCTTCAGGGCGACCTGCTTGAGGAGGGCGCCTGCGAGCGCCTCGCCGCCGAAACGCTGGAGCGCGCCGGGCGCCTCGACTGCCTGGTGAACAATGCTTCGACGTTCTATCCCACGGCGGTGGGCGAGATCACCGAGGACGACTGGCATAGCCTGGTGGGCAGCAACCTCAAGGCGCCGGTGTTCCTGTCGCAGGCCCTGGCGCCGGCGCTTAAGGCCTCGCGCGGCGTCATCATCAACATGGTGGACATCCATGCCCGCAACCCGCTTCGGGGCTACCCGGTGTATAGCGCGGCCAAGGCGGGGCTGGCGGCCCTGACGCTCAGCCTGGCCGGCGAACTGGCGCCGGAAGTGCGGGTCAACGGCATCGCGCCGGGCATGGTCATGTGGGCCGATCCGCCGCCGCCGGAGAACGTGAAGAAGGCCATTCTTTCGAAGACCCCGCTCGGGCGGGCCGGCGAGCCGCGCGACGTGGCCCGGCTGGTGCGTTTCGTGGTCTGCGACGCGCCCTTCGTGACCGGCCAGATCATCGCCGTGGACGGCGGCCGCAGCATCGGCTGGTAGCCTGGGAGCGAGGGCGTCCCGCCCTCGACGAAGGCGAGACGCCTTCGTTCCCGGACCTCACGCAGGCGAGAAGGGCGTTACTTCGTTGATGTTCCAGCGCGGGCGGGCGTCGGGCGCCGCCGGGCCGGGAGCGCCGCCGGACAGGCGCAGGCAGCCGGTGAGCGCGATCATCGCGCCGTTGTCCGTGCAGTACTCGGCGCGCGGGTAGTAAAGGCCCACGCCCGACTCTTCGCACATTTCCTTCAACCGCGACCGCAGCCGGCGGTTGGCGCCCACGCCGCCCGCCACGACCAGGCTGCCGTGCCCGGACTCGTCCAGCGCGCGCGCGGTGCGGTCGAGCAGCGATTCGACGATGGCCGTTTCCAGCGCCAGCGCCAGCGAGGCCCGGTCCGTTTCGCCGAGCGGCCCGTTGGCGGTCAGGTCGCGCACCTTGTACAGCAGCGCGGTCTTGAGTCCGGAGAAGCTGAAATCGAGGTCCCTGCGCCCCCGCATCGGCGTCGGCAGGGTGAAGCGCCCCGGCTCGCCCTCATCGGCCAGCCGGGCGATTTCCGGACCGCCCGGATAGCCGAGGCCCAGCAGCTTGGCGCCCTTGTCGAAGGCCTCGCCTGCCGCGTCGTCCAGCGATTCGCCCAGCACCGCGTAGTCGCCGTAGCCGCGCACGTCCACCAGCAGGCTGTGGCCGCCGGAAACCAGCAGCGCCAGGTACGGAAATTCCGGCGAATCGCCTTCCAGCAACGGGGCGAGGAGATGCGCTTCCATGTGATGCACGCCGACCAGCGGCACGCCCAGCGCACGCGCCAGTCCGCCGCTGAACACGAGCCCGGCCAGCAGCGCGCCGATCAGGCCCGGCCCGGCGGTGCAGGCGACGCCGCTCAGGTCGGATTTGCGCAATCCCGCGTCGTCGAGGGTCCCGTTCACCAGCCCGGCGAGGCGCTTGATATGGTCCCGCGATGCCAGTTCCGGCACCACGCCGCCGAATTCCGCGTGCTGCCGCGCCTGGCTATACAATCGGTGCGCCAAAAGACCCCGGCGGGCCTCGTAAATCGCCACGCCGGTCTCATCGCAACTCGTTTCAATTCCCAGAACACGCACCCGAGGAATTTTAATCTTCGATGCCGCAAATGACCGACAGAATCATCATTCAGGACCTGCGCGTGAAAGCTATCGTGGGCGTCAACCGCTGGGAGAAAGCCGCGCCGCAGGTGGTGGGAGTGGACCTCGAGATCGGAGTGGACGCGGCGAAGGCGGCGGAAGCCGACGAGATTGCCGCCACGGTCGATTACAAGCGCGTGTCGCGCGAAATTGCGGCGCTGGCCGAAAGCCGCAGCTACGAACTGATCGAGACCCTGGCGGAAGCCATCGCGGCGCTGGTCCTTGGCGAGCACGGCGCGCAATGGGTGCGCGTGACGGCGCGCAAGCCCTTCGCGCTGCGCAATGCCCGCGACGTGGGCGTGGTGATCGAACGCGGGAATCGAACCATCGGGGACGCGTGAATCCGGCGGCCCGCGTATTCGTCAGCGCCGGCAGCAACATCGATCCGCGCGCGAACCTCGAAACCGCCTGCAGGGCGCTGAAGCGACACTACGGCGAGATTGAACTGTCGCCGTTGTACCAAAGCCCGGCGGAGGGCTTCAGCGGCCCGGACTTTCTCAACCTGGTGGCGGGCTTCGAAACGGAGGAATCGCCCGGTGAAATACGCAAGCGGCTGGCGGAACTGGAAGCCCGGGCGGGCCGCGACCGGACAGGCGGCAAGTTCTCCTCGCGCACGCTGGACCTGGACCTGCTGCTGTACGACGACCGCGTCGATGCGTCGCTGAAGCTGCCTCATCCCGACATCGAACGCTACGCCTTCGTCCTCAAGCCGCTCGCCGACCTCGCGCCCGACCTCCGCCATCCCGTCTCCGGCGCCACCATCGCCGAACTCTGGCGCTCCTTCTCCGGCCCTCGCCACTTGAGGCTTTGCTCTCCACCGCTGGCATGGAGCGTCGGCGACAGGGATGTCGCCGCCGAGCCCCATGGAGGGGTTCATGCGCCTCCAGGCAAGGGGTGGAGAGCAAAGCCGTAGGGCTGATCGAGAGTTAGAGCCAGGCGGCGATGCGTTCGCGTTGATCGGAGTCGGGCAACGGGCCCAGGGCGGCGCCGAGGTTGTCCACCATGTGCTTGACCTTGGTCGTGGCCGGGATCACGCAGGTCACCGCCGGGTGCGCCAGGATCCACTTGAGGAACAGCTGGCCCGGGCTGTCGCAGCCCAGTTCCGCGGCCACGTCCGGCAGCTCCTTGTTGCCCACGCGGCGGAACAGGTCGCCGCGCACGAACGGCCGGTTCACCATGACCGCCATGCCCCGCTCCTGCGCCAGCGGCAGCAGCCGCTGTTCGGCTTCGCGCTCGCCCAGGCTGTAGTTGAGTTGCACGAAGTCCCAGTCGGCGGCCTGCATCACGCGTTCGAAGTCCGCGAACTGCCGCGGGTTCGAGGTCGTGATGCCGATGTAGCGGAAGGTGCCGTCGGCCTTCATCTCGCGCATGGTCTCGAGATGGACCTCCCAGTCCACCAGGTTGTGGACCTGCATCAGGTCGATCCGGTCCAGGCCCATCTTCTCCATCGATTCCCTCATCTGCCTGACGCCGGATTCGCGCCCCTCGGTCCAGACCTTGGTGGCGCAGAACATCGTTTCGTTGCCGGCCGCCAGCGGAAGCAGCTCGCCCAGGTGGGTCTCGGAATTGCCGTACATCGGCGAAGTGTCGACCAGCGTGCCGCCGGCGAACAGCGCTTCCAGCACTTCGACGAGCGCGGCGCGCTGGTTTTCTCCGCTGACGCTGTTGAACACGCGCGACGTGCCCAGGCCCACGGGCGGCAGGGCCTCGCCGCTCGAGGGGATGTGGTGCATGCGGACGTCGGCGGCGCCGGACGGCGGCAGGCTGAGCGCGAGGCCGGCTGCGCCTGCGCCTATGAGCGCGTCTCTGCGGGTGATTCTTCGGATCATGGTGTTCTCTCCTGCTTCTCAGGGTCAGGTTTCTGCGATGGCGGCGATGCGGCGGCGGCGCAGCTCGTCGCCCAGGCGGGCGCCTTCGTAGCCTTCGTCGGCCAGGTCCGCGCCCGAAACGGCGCTCGCGGCGGCGAAGGCGCGGCGGAAAACGTCGGCGGCGGGATAGGCGTCCTCGGTCATGCCCAGGCGGCCGCGGTAGTCCGCCTCGCAGGCCACCAGGAAATCCTCCAGCAGGCTGTCGGCCCGAAACGCACCCAGCGATTCCAGCACCTTGAGCTTCGTGTCGGGACGCAGTTCGTCGGCGCGGTGGCAGACGCCGTGGTAGCGCGCGACCTTTTCCGCCAGCGTCCGGAACCGCTTCGGCGCGCCCAGCCGTTCGCACATCTCGCCCACCAGGCGCACGCTGGCCGCCTCGTGCCCGCTGTGCCGCGGCCAGTACTGCTCGGGCGTGACCCCCTTGCCGAGATCGTGGGTGAGCGCCGCAAACCGCACTTCCACGCTGGGCGAAAAACGGGCCGCCTGCTCGAGCACCATCATTACGTGCACACCGGTATCGATCTCCGGGTGCCAGCGTTTCGGTTGCGGCACCCCCCAGAGGCGGTCGATCTCCGGAAAAATAACCTTCAGGGCGCCGCATTCGCGCAATACCTCGAAGAAGCGCTGCGGCGCGTCCTCGCCCAATGCCCGCACCGTCTCCTGCCAGACGCGCTCCGGCACCAGCGCCGCCGCCTCGCCCCGTGACACCATTTCGCCCATCAGCGCCATCGTATCCGCGGCAATCGCAAAACCCAGGCCATCGAAGCGCGCCGCGAAGCGGGCGACGCGCAGGATCCGCACCGGGTCTTCGCGAAATGCGGGCGAAACGTGCCGCAGCACTTTCTCCGCGAGGTCCCGCTCGCCGCCGTGGGGGTCCACAAGGCGCCCGTCGTTGTCCTCGGCCATCGCGTTGATGGTCAGGTCGCGCCGCAGCAGGTCTTCCTCAAGCGTGACCTCGGGGCCGAAATCGACCTCGAAACCCCGGTAGCCGGGAGCGGTCTTGGTTTCGCGCCGCGCCAGCGCGTATTCCTCCTGCGTATCCGGGTGCAGGAAAACGGGAAACGAGCGCCCGATCTCCTTGTAACCCTGCTTGAGGAGTTCATCGGCGGTGGTTCCCACCACCACCCAGTCGCGCTCGCGCACCTCAAGGCCGAGGAGCCGGTCCCGTACCGCGCCCCCTACCAGGTATGACTTCATGCTGGGCTATGCGCTGCTAAAGGCCGCATCCGCACCCGTCCTTCCGGAACCTTCCGAAGCCAGGGATGGCTGAGGAGAGCCCACAGGGATGTGCTTGCCGGCGTGTTCCGGAAGGACGGGTGCGGATGCGGCCGCAGGGCCGGCTAGCCCCGCACCGTGATGACGACCCTGCGGTTGCCGCGGGCGAGATGGAGCACCAGCAAGGACCGGTTTTCGGCCGCCGCCTTCATCTGCTCCACGTTGCGCACGTCGGTGCGGTTGACCCGGAAGATCACGTCCTCGGCCTCAAGGCCGCTGTTCTCGGCGGCGCTGCCGGGTGCGATGGATTCCACCAGGATTCCCTGGTAACCGCCCTCCTGGCCGTTGACCAGCGTGGCGCCGGCCAGGGCCGGATGGACCTCGTCGCCGCTGGAGGTCACCATGCCTCCCAGAACCACCTCGACCAGCTTGAGCTGGCCGTCCTTGCCGACGATCTGCAGCGACACCTCTTCGCCCACGGAACGCAGGCCGACGGTATTGACCAGATCGCTGCTGCCCTCGATTTCCTTGTCGTTCACCCTGACGATCACGTCGCCCGGTTCGATTCCGGCTTCCTCCGCGGCCGAGTCCGGAATGACCTCGCTGACGAAGGCGCCGGCCGAGGAGGCCAGGTCCAGCGCCTGGGCCACGTCCTCGCTCACGTCCTGCACGAACACGCCCAGGCGGCCGCGCCGGATTTCACCGAATTCCACCAGTTGGCGCATGATCTCGCGCGCGATGGAGGTCGGAATGGCGAAGCCGATGCCGATGTTGCCGCCGGAGCGGGACAGGATGTTGGAGGGGATGCCGACCAGTTCGCCGCGCATGTTCACCAGCGCGCCGCCGGAGTTGCCGGGATTGATCGACGCGTCGGTCTGGATGAAGTCCTCGATGGGGCTGGGCGCACCCGCTGCGCGGGCCCGCGGGATGGACCGGCCCACCGCGCTGACGATGCCGGAGGTCACGGTGTGGGTCAGGCCGAACGGATTGCCGATGGCCACCACGAAGTCGCCCACCTGCACCGCTTCGGAATCGCCCAGCGGCATCTCGGTCAGGTCGTCCGCCTCGTCCAGTTCCAGCACGGCCACGTCGGTGCCGGCGTCCGATCCCACCACCGAGGCGGCGATGGTCCGGCCGTCGCTCAGGGTCACTTCGATCTCGGACGCGTTCTGGATCACGTGATGATTGGTGAGCACCAGCCCGCGTCCGGCGTCCACGATCACGCCGGAACCCGTGGGCTGCGGCTGCGGCTCCTGCTGCTGTTGCTGGGGCTGCTGCCGGCGGCGCGGGTTGCCGAAGAAGCGCTCGAAGAAGGGGTCGCCCTGGAAGGGGCTGCGGAAACTCCTGGCCGGCCGGGCTATTGCGATGCTCACGACCGCCGGCGTGGTGGCCTGGACCAGCGGCGCCAGGCTGGGAAAGGCCTGTCCGTCCAGTTCCAGCGGCAACGAGGCCGGGGCCGTTCGTTCCTGGGCGTACGAGGGCGTCGGCGCGCCGCCCGACAGCAATGCGCCCGCGCCGGCAAGGACCAACGCCAGCGTCGATAGTCCGATCAAGATCCTGCGTCTCATCTTCCTGTTCCGTATGTCAGTAAATTGCATTGGCGAAGTATCCCAATTGATGCGCATATGCCGCAAACAGTCGCGCCGCGCCGGCGGCCCGCTCGTCGGAAAACGGCGGTTTCATTGTAATCCAGAGCGGCTGTTGCAATTGCCAATCGCGGGGGTTAAAAATTCGCTCAGGTCAGCGCTGAAATAACGCTGGATCAAGGGGACAGCGCACGCGACTTTCCGGTTTCCGCAGTCTGGGAACGGAAAGCGGAAAATATTGGGGGAGTCTATGGGGCAACCGGTCAAGCTGGCACATTTCGGCGATGACAGAGAGGAGATTTCCTTACAGCCAGCCTCCCTCGACATCTGGGATTCCAAATACCGGTTAAAGACCAAGAAAGGCGAAGTCCTCGACGAAGACGTTCACGCCACCCACGCCCGGGTGGCGCGCACCCTGGCCGAAGTCGAACCCGAGGACGTCCGCGAGAAGTGGTTCGAGTCCTTCCTCTGGGCCCTGAGCCACGGCGCGGTCCCCGCCGGCAGGATCGTCTCCAACGCCGGCGCCCAGGAGCACAAGCCGGCCACGTCCACGATCAACTGCACCGTGTCGGGCACCGTGCGCGACTCGATGAACGGCATCCTGGAGATGGCGCACGAAGCGGGGCTGACGCTCAAGGCCGGCTGCGGCATCGGCTACGAGTTCTCCACGCTGCGTCCGCGCGGCGCCTACGTGGCCGGCGCCGGCGCCTATACCTCGGGGCCGCTGTCGTTCATGGACATCTACGACAAGGTCTGCTTCACGGTGTCGTCCGCGGGCGGACGCCGCGGCGCGCAGATGGGCACCTTCGACGTCGGTCATCCCGACGTCAAGGAGTTCATCACGGCCAAGCGCGAGGACGGGCGCCTGAGGCAGTTCAACCTGTCGCTGATGATCACCGACGAGTTCATGCAGGCCGTCGAGTCCGAGGGCGACTGGGTGCTGGCCTTCCCGCTGGACCCGCTGGAGGCCGAGGAGGACGATGTCGATCTGACCGACGGCCAGGCCGTCGTCTGGCGCGACTGGCCGGTAACGGAAGGCTATATCACGGACAGGGAAGGGCGGGTGGCCTGCAAGGTCTATGGAACCCTCCCGGCCCGGGAACTGTTCGATCTCATCATGCAGTCCACCTACGACTTCGCCGAGCCCGGCTTCATCCTGATCGACCGCGTCAACGAGATGAACAACAACTGGTACGTGGAGAACATCCGCGCCACCAACCCCTGCGGCGAGCAGCCCCTGCCGCCGTACGGCGCCTGCCTTCTCGGTTCCGTGAACCTGACCCGCTTCGTGCGCGAACCGTTCACGGAAGGGGCCTGGTTCGACTGGGACGAGTTCAACGCGGTCGTGGCGATCTTCACCCGCATGCTCGACAACGTCGTGGAGATCAACGGCCTGCCGCTCGACACCCAGGTCAGCGAAATCCTGCGCAAGCGGCGCCACGGCATGGGCTTTCTGGGGTTGGGATCGACGCTCACCATGCTGCGCATCCGCTACGGCGGCGACGACTCCACCGGATTTACCGAGCGGGTCGCGCGCGAACTGGCCGTGACCGGATGGCGCGTGGGCCTGGAGCTGGCGCGCGAGAAGGGTCCGGCGCCGATCATGGACGAGGAGTTCGAGGTGACCCCGCAGATGCTGCGCCGCCGTCCCGAAATGGCCGAAGACGGCGTCAGGGCCGGCGACAGGCTGCCCGGCAAGGTGTTGATGGCGCGCTACAGCCGCTACATGCAGCGCGTGGCCGGCGAGGACCCCGAACTGGTGGCCGCCATCGCCGAGGACGGCGCGCGCTTTACCCATCATTCGTCGATCGCGCCCACCGGCACCATCTCGCTGTCGCTGGGCAATAACGCCAGCAACGGCATCGAGCCCAGCTTCGCCCACCACTATTTCCGCAACGTGATCCGGGAGGGGCGCAAGACCAAGGAGAAGGTGCCCGTTTACTCGTATGAACTGCTCGCCTACCGCGAGCGGATCAATCCCGGGGCCAATCCCGAAGGCGAGGGCGAGCAGGCGCTGCCCGACTACTTCGTTACGGCCGACGACGTTTCGCCGTCGGAACACGTCGCGATCCAGGGCGCGGCCCAGAAATGGGTCGATTCGTCCATCTCCAAGACCGCCAACGTGCCGTCCGACTACCCGTACGACCGGTTCAAGGACATCTACATCGAGGCCTGGAAGAGCGGCCTGAAGGGCTGCACCACCTTCCGCTTCAACCCCACCGCCTTCCAGGGCGTGCTGGTCAAGGAAAAGGACCTGAAGAGCACCTTCTACGTCTTCCAGCTCGAAGACGGCAGCGAGGTCCGGTTCGCCGGCGACGAGGAAGTCGAGTACGACGGCCAGGTGCATACCGCCGCCAACCTCTTCGACGCGCTCAAGGAAGGCTACTACGGGAAATTCTGAACAATGACAGATACCGCCAGGAAAATCGCCGGCAAGATCGTCGGCTACCGCGTCGAGCAACCTGACGCTTCGGAGGCGGCCGCCGCCGAACAACCCGCCCCCGCTCCCGAGGCGCCCGCCAAGCCCGAGGCGCCCAGGGCGCCCGCCGCGCGCCTGCCGCTCAGCGCCAGCGAGGACGGCAAGGTTGTGCGCATGCACGAGGGCCTGGAGCGCCCGGAGCGCCTGGAAGGCACGACCTACAAGGTCAAGACTCCGGTGTCCGATCACGCCATGTACGTGACCATCAACGACATCATTCTGAACGAGGGTACGGCCGACGAGCGCCGGCGGCCGTTCGAGATCTTCATCAATTCCAAGAACCTCGATCACTACCAGTGGATCGTGGCGCTGACCCGGGTCATGTCGGCCGTGTTCCGCAAGGGCGGCGACGTGGCCTTCCTGGTGGACGAGCTCAAGGCCGTGTTCGATCCGCGCGGCGGCTACTGGCAACCCGGCGGCGTGTACATGCCGTCGATCATCGCCGAACTGGGCTGCGTGGTGGGCGACCATCTGGAGCGGATCGGATTTCTCGGCGAGCACTCGCTCGACCCGGCCGAGCGCCGGGCGCTGGAAGCCAAGCGGCAGGACTTCGAGGACGCCCAGCGCCAGGAGGACGCATTCGCCCGGAACTCCTTCCCCGCCGGCGCGCAGCTTTGCGGGCGCTGCCACACCGCCGCCGTCGTGATGATGGACGGCTGCCTGACCTGCCTCAACTGCGGCGATTCGAAGTGTAACTAGCCTCGTGTCCCGGACACGACGCTAGCCCCCTTTACAGGACGGCGCCGCAGTGAACGATCTGTTCGATCTTCGCGGCAAGACCGCGCTGGTTACGGGTTGCAGGCGCGGCATCGGCAAGTCGATGGCCATCGGGCTTGCCGAGGCGGGTGCGGACATCATCGGCGTTTCAGCCACGCTCGAAACCTCCGGATCGGAGGTTGAAGAGGCCGTCGGAAAGGCCGGCCGGACCTTCAGCGCCTATCAATGCGACTTCGGGCAGCGGGCCCGGCTCTACGAGTTCATTGCGGATGTCCGGGAACGGCACGGCGCGCCGGATGTGCTCGTGAACAACGCCGGGACGATTGGGCGGGCGCCTGTCGTGGAGCATGGCGACGACTGCTGGGACCGGGTGCTGGAGGTGAACCTGAGCGCCCAGTTCATCCTGAGCCGCGAATTGGGCCGCGACATGGTCGAAAGGGGCTCGGGCAAGATCATCTTCACGGCCTCGCTGCTGTCGTTTCAGGGCGGGATCACCGTTCCCGGTTATACAGCCAGCAAGGGCGGGCTCAAGCAACTCATAATGGCGCTCTCGAATGAATGGGCGGGCAAGGGCTTGAACATCAACGGCATCGCGCCCGGTTACGTGGAGACCGACAACACCGAGGCCCTGCGCGAGGATGCGCAGCGGTCCAGGTCGATCCTGGAGCGGATCCCGCAGGGCCGCTGGGGAACGCCGGACGATTTCAAGGGCGCGGCCGTGTTCCTGGCTTCGCGGGCCTCGGACTACGTGAACGGCAGCATCGTGCTCGTTGACGGCGGCTGGATGGGGCGCTGAGAGCATGAAGTCCGCAGTGGCCTTGTGGCTCGGTGCATTGCTGGCGCTTGCCGGACCGCTCGCGGATGCGCAGGAGATCATCCGGCTGCGGGCCGCCGATGTCCAGGACGCCGGTTACCCGACCGTCCGCGGCATGGAAGCCATGGCGGCTGTGCTCGACCGGGAAACCGGCGGCCGAATCCAGGTCAAGATTTACCCTGGGGCCCAACTCGGCGACGAGCGCGACATGCTGGAGATGACGATCTTCGGCGGCATCGACATCAGCCGCACCAGCATCGCTCCGCTCAATTCGATCGCCCCGGAGACCGGCGTGTATTCGCTGCCGTTTCTGTTTCGTTCCACGGAACACATGCGGCGCGTCCTCGACGGTCCGATCGGCGATGAAATACTTGCCGCCCTGGAGGTCCACGGGCTGGTGGGGCTGTGCTACTACGACGCCGGCGCGCGCAGCATGTACAACAACCTCCGCCCGATCCACTCGCCGGCCGACATTCGGGGAATGAAAGTCCGGGTGATGAATTCGGAAGTCTTCGTGGACATGATCGCGACGCTGGGCGGCAACGCCACGCCCATGGGGTTCGGACAGGTGTACGAGTCGCTGGCCCTGGGAACGATCGAAGCGGCGGAGAACAACTGGCCTTCCTACGAGTCCTCCCGGCACTTTGAAGTGGCGCCGTACTACAGCGTAACCCAGCATGTGATGGTGCCCGAAGTGCTGCTCATGTCCCGCTACCGGTGGCGGAAACTGTCCCCGGAGGACCAGGCCCTGATCCGCCGGGCGGCAAAGGAATCGGTGCCGGTGATGCGCGAACTCTGGGACGCGCGAGTGACGATATCCCGCAACGCCATGGTGGAAGCCGGCGTGCAGATTGTCGACAACGTCGACAAGCAACCCTTCATGGACGCGATGCAGCCGCTGTATGAACAGTACCTGAAGGATCCGAAGCTCGAGAACCTGGTGGAGAGAATCCGTGCGGCGCCTTGAGCAGCGGCTGGACCGTGCGATCGGGAAGGTTGCCGATTTCGTCCTGAAGGTCGCCGCCGCCGGACTGGTCGCGATGACGCTGGTGATCGCCTGGCAGGTGTTCGCGCGCTACGTGCTGAACGACAGCCCGCCCTGGTCCGAAGCGGCCGCCCTGATCGTGATGGTCAGTTTTGTGCTGCTGGCCGCGGCCGTGGGCGTGTACGAGAAATTCCACCTGGGATTCCGGTGGCTGGTGACCAGGCTGCCGATGCAATCGCGGCGGGCCGTTTTCGTTTTCGGCCAGGTGCTGATCCTAGTATTCGGCGCCGCCATGGCCTTCAACGGAATGGCGCTGGTTGACTACACGGCAACGCACATCATCCCCACGCTGGGCATATCCCGGTCGGTGGCCTACTGGCCGTTCGTCGTGTGCGGCGTACTCATGATGCTGTTCGCCTGCGTCAACTGCCTGAACGTTTTTCTCGCAAGGAGGGATGCCGACCCATGGAGCTAGCGATCCTGTTCGGTACCTTCGTGGTCCTGCTGGCCCTGGGAGTGCCGGTCGCCTTCTGTCTCGGCCTGTCGGCGCTGGCCACGCTGCTGTACCTGGACATTCCCCTGATCGTGGCCTTCCAGCGGATGGCGGCCGGCATCGACGTGTTCGCGCTGCTCGCCATTCCTTTCTTCATATTCGCCGGCGAACTCATGAACCAGTCGGGCATCGCGGCGAAACTGGTGCGCCTCGCGGAATCGATGCTGGGCAGGGCCCGGGGCGGGCTGGGGCAGGTGAGCGTGCTCTCCTGCATGATGTTCGGCGCGGTCTCGGGTTCGGCCGTAGCCAGCGTTTCCGCGATGGGATCGGCATTGACCCCGATCATGCGCGAGAAGGGTTACACGCGGGATTTCGCGGTCAACGTCACCGCGACCGGCTCGGCCACGGGTCTGCTCATACCGCCCTCGCACAACATGATCATCTACTCGATCGCGGCGGGCGGCAGCGTTTCCATCGTTTCGTTGTTTCTCGCCGGCGTGCTGCCGGGAATACTGCTGGGCCTCGCCCTGATGGCCGCCACCTGGCTGGTTGCCGTCAGGCGCGGTTATCCGGGCGGCGCTTTCCCGGGGTGGCGCCAACTCCTCGTTGCCTTCATGCAAGCCGCGCCCGGCCTGCTTTCCGCGATCATCATCGTGGGCGGAATCCTGTCGGGCGTGTTCACCGCCACCGAATCTTCGGCGATCGCCGTCGTCTATACGGTCGTCATCGCGGTCCTCGTCTATCGAAGCCTGAACTGGTCGAAGTTCGTGACGGCCACCCGCAATGCCGTAAGGACCACGGCCATCGTGATGCTGATCATTGCCGCGGCCTCGGCCTTCGGCTGGCTGATGGCGGTCGCGGAGGTGCCGTTGCGCATGTCGGAGGCGCTGCTGGGCATCAGCGAGAACCCGCTGGTGCTGTTCCTGATCATCAACCTGATCCTGCTGATGCTGGGCACTTTCATGGACATGGCGCCGCTGATCATCATCACCACGCCGATCTTCCTGCCGGTGGCGACCCAGCTCGGCATGGACCCGGTGCAATTCGGCGTCGTGATGATCCTGAATCTGGGCATCGGCCTGGTCACGCCGCCGGTGGGGGCGGTCCTGTTCGTGGGCTGCGCGGTGGGCGGCATCACGATAGAGAAGAGCCTGCGCTCCATCTGGCCCTTCTATTGCGCGATGCTCGTTGTGCTGTTGCTGGTGACCGCGGTTCCCTCCATCTCGCTGGGGCTGCCCGGTCTGTTCGATTAGCCAGCACTGCTCGCGAGATTTGCCCGGTTGCGGGATGTTGCGATAATTGCCCGTGCCGTGATTCCCGACTACTCGAAAGCACACATCCTGGTGGCGGGCGACGTCATGCTCGACGAGTACTGGCTGGGGACGGCAACGCGCATTTCGCCTGAAGCGCCGGCGCCCGTCGTGCGGGTCGAAAGCCGCGATTACCGTCCGGGCGGCGCGGCCAACGTGGCCTGCAACCTGGCCGGGCTGGGCGCGCAAGTGACGCTGCTGGGAATTGTCGGCAAGGACGACGAGGCCGAGGCGCTGGACGCCGCGATGCGGGGCGCCGGCGTGACCTGCGAATGGCTGCATTCGGAGTCTCGCCCGACCGTCCGCAAGCTTCGGGTCCTGAGCCGCAATCAGCAGGTCATCCGGCTGGACCGCGAAACGCCTTTCGGCGCCGATGACGCCTCGCGCCTGATGGTGCGCTATGCCGAATTGCTGGCCGGGTGTTCGGCGGTGGTGCTGTCGGACTATGCCAAGGGCAGCCTGGCCGACGCCGGCACGCTGATCGAGGCCGCGCGCGCCGGCGGAACGCCGGTCCTGGTGGATCCCAAGTCCACCGATTTCGGGACCTATCGTGGCGCCGGCCTTCTGACGCCGAACCGCGCCGAATTCGAGGCGGCCCTGGGGGGATCGGGGGAGACGCCTGAGGAGATGGCCTCGCGGGCGCAGCGGGTTTGCTCGCTGCTCGAGATCGGCAGTATGGTGGTTACGCTGGGCGACCAGGGATTGCTGGTGGCGCCGGCCGCCGGGCCTTCCCGTCACATGCCCGCCCGCACCAGGGAGGTCTACGACGTCACCGGCGCCGGCGACACCGTGACGGCGGTGCTGGCCGCCGGTCTCGCGGTCGGCGCGGAACTGGAGGATTCGGCGCACCTGGCCAACGTCGCCGCCGGCGTGGTTGTGCGCCGCGTGGGCGTGGCGCCGATTCGTCTGCGCGACCTCGCCGAGGAACTTCGCGAGCCGGGAACGGCCGGCTCCGCGATCGTCGATGCTGCGGAGGCCGCGGCCATCGGCCGGCGGCTGCGCGACTCGGGCAGGACCCTGGTCATGACCAACGGCTGCTTCGACCTGCTGCACGCAGGCCATACCGCCTGCCTGGCCGAAGCGCGGGCGCTGGGCGACCGCCTGATGGTGGCGGTCAACGACGACCAATCGGTGCGCAGGCTGAAAGGGGGCTCGCGCCCGCTCGTGCCGCTCGATCAGCGCATGGCGGTGCTGGCCGCGCTGGGCAGCGTGGACTGGGTCGTGCCCTTCGGCGAAGACACGCCGGCCGCGCTGATCGAGGAGGTTGGCCCTCTTGTGCTGGCGAAGGGAGGCGATTACAAGCCGGAAGAAATCGCCGGCGGCGATGCCGTCGAGCGCCTGGGCGGCCGCGTCGTCGTACTCCCGTACCGCGACGGCCTCTCCACCACCACCCTCCTCGAGCGCCTCACCCGCGAATGACGCAACCTGAGCACCGCCCCTTACCCCGTCCTGCCGGGAGTGTGTGAGCCAGGGATGGCGGAACCAAGCTCCATGGACGGATTAATGCGTCTCCCGGCAGGACGGGGTAAGGGGCGGTGCGGGCGGCGCAAGAGCGGATGAACGTGCGCGAGAAGGCGGTGCTGGGTGCTTACGGCGCGCTGTCCTGGATTGCCGCGCCCGCCATGTGCGGTTACATGCTGGCGCGGTCCGCACGCGACCCCGGCTGGCGCCGCCGGCTGTCCGAACGCTGGACTGTCAGGACTCCGCAACTGCCTGCGGGAGGCGTTTGGCTGCACGGCTCGTCGCTCGGCGAGACCGGTGCGCTTTCGGTCGTGGCCGGGGAAATGCGCGCTCGCCGCCCGGATCTGCCCATGCTGCTGACGGCCTTCACGCCGGCCGGTTCGGCGGCCATTCAGGGCCGCCTGCGCGAATCGCAGTCTCATTGCTTTCTGCCGCTGGACCTGGGCGTCGTCAACCGGCGCTTCCTGCGCGCGGCGCGCCCCGCACTGGGCGTCATCCTGGAAACCGAGATCTGGCCCGGCCTGTACGCGGCCTGCCGGTCCGCTGGCGTGCCCCTGGTGATCGTGAGCGCCCGGCTTTCGGAGCGTTCCCATGCCCGCTACCGGCGCGTGCGCGGGCTCGTCTCGGCGGCCTTGCGGGCCGTGCGGGTGGTCGGCGCGCAAAGCGAAGAGGACGCGCAGCGCTTCGCGGAACTCGGTCCCGACGGCCTGGACGTGCGGGTGACCGGCAACCTCAAGTTTCATTTCCGACCGGAAGCCGGCGTGCTCGAACGCGGCGCGGAAATTCGCCGGTCGATCGGTCGGGAACGGCCCGTGTGGATTGCCGCCAGCACCCACGAACCGGAGGAGAACGTGGCCCTGGATGCGCATCGCCAGGTGCTGGCCGGCCGGGAAGACGCGCTGCTGATCATTGCGCCGCGCCATCGCGAGCGCTTCGCGGCGGTGCACGCGTTGCTGAAGCAGAGCGGCCTCGATTTCGGTGTCCGCTCCGGCGACGGTTCCCCTCCGCCCGGCGCCCAGGTGTTCCTGCTGGATACCCTGGGCGAGATGAACGCCTTCTACGCCGCCGCCGACGTGGCCTTCGTGGGCGGCAGCATCGCGAGGGTGGGCGGGCATAACCTGCTGGAGCCGGCCGCCTTCGGTCTGCCGGTGCTGACCGGCCCGCACCTGTTCCAGACGCGGGACACGGCCCGCCTGCTGAGCGAGGCCGGAGCGCTGTTCCGCGTGCATGACGCTCGCGAACTGGCCGGGCGGCTGGCCCGGCTTCTGGACAGCGAACTTGCGCAGCGCAGCGCGGGAGAGGCGGCCAGGAACTGCCTGGCGGCGGGGGAGGACGTGCTGGAGGAGACGCTCGGTCTTATTGAGCCGCTTCTTCCGCCTCGGCCTGCTCCATCCAGCGGCTGACTTCGGCCAGGTCCTCCTCGGTGAGGATGCCTGCGGCGCTCTTCAGGCTGAGCACGTTGATGATGAAGTCGTAGCGGCTGCGCGCGTAATTGGTCTCGGCCTGAACCAGGTTGCGGCGCGCATCCAGCACGTCCACGATGGTGCGGGTGCCGATCTCATAGCCGGCCTCGGTGGCCCGCAGCGCGGTCTGACTGGATGCGACGGCCTGGCGCAGCGCATTGACGCGCGAAATTTCCGAACTGACGCCCAGGAAGGCGTCGCGGGTCTGGCGCACGACCGCCCTCTCCACGCCCTCGAGTCGCTCGGTAGAGGCGCGGTGCAGGAACCTGGCCTCGCGGACCCTGGAGTTCCTGTTGAAGCCATCGAAAATCGGCACGGAAAGCTGCAACCGGATGGAGTCGCTGCGGAAACTGTCGCGGTAGTCCGCCCCCATGCCGCGGAACACCCGCTCGCGGTCGCCGCTGCTGCCGTTCACGTTCGCGACGATTTCCAGCGTGGGAAGGTAATCGGAGCGGCGCAGCCTGACCTCCGCATCGGCGATGGACGCCGCCATGCGCGCCGAGATCAGGCTGGGGTTCTGCTGCAGCGCGGTGTCGACCCACGATTGCTCCACGTTGGGCGAAGGCAGCGGCAGCGGCATGCCTTCGCCCGGACGGGTCAGGCTGGCCACCGGCATGGGCGACCCCACGATCTCCCGCAGTTGCTCCTCGGCCGTGGCCAGCGACCGCTTGGCGGCGATCTCGGCGGCTACCGCCTGATCGTGCGCGGCCTGCGCTTCCTGCACGTCGGTGATCGCGATCAGGCCCACCTCGAAACGCTTCTGGGCCTGTTCCAGCTGGCGGGCGATGGCCGTGCGGTTGGCGCTCTGCGAGGTGAGCTCGTCCTGCGCGCCCAGCACCGCGAAATAGGCCTGTGCCGTGCGCAGCATGGATTCCTGCAGCGCGGCTTCGAAGTCCGCTTCGCCCTGCGCCAGCACGTCGTTCGAAGCGCCCAGCGCAACGATGGCGGCCCAGTCGAAGATGGTCTGGTTCAATGTGAAGCCCCAGCCGGTGGACTTGGCGTCGGTGGTGCTGGATTCGATGATCGGGGCGAATTCGCCGGTCGGCGTGGGCGCGTAGAACAGCAGGGTCGCGCGGCTGTCCTGGCGGGAGTAATCGGCGTTTGCGTCGATTTCCGGGAAAAGAACGCTGCGGGCCTGCGACCGGACTTCCCGCGAAGCCATCAGGCGGGCCTCGGCCTCGCGCAGCAGCGGGTCGCTCATGCGCGCCTTTTCATACACCTCAAGCAGGTTGTCCGACGATCCCGGAAGGGGCACGCCGATCAGGGCCGCGAGCGCGGCGAGCAGGATGAACTTCTTCATAGGGGAAGGGGCCGCCGACATGAACGTGTGGATTCTACCCTCTTGCCGCTGCCGATCTAAAACCGGAAGGGATCGGGTTGTGGAGCGTTCGCAAGCGGAGTGGTTACGGTTTCAAACAGGGATTCCTCGATTCGTGACTCGCCGGAAGTGATCAGCAGCGCTTCCATGATCGGCTGCCGGCCCACGATGCAGAACAGCCGGCCGCCGCTGGCCAGCCAATGCTCGAAGCGGTCGTCGTACTGCGGTATCGAGCCGGTGAGGACTATGGCGTCATAGTCGGATTCGGGCTTCCACTCGAATGCATCGGCACGGATTGTTTTCACGTTCGCCAGCGTCGAGAGCTTTTCCGTCGCGCCGGCGTGCAGCTCGGGGGAAATCTCCAGGCTGTGCACCTCGCCGGCCATCTGCGCCAGACAGGCGGCAAGCCAGCCGCTGCCCGTTCCGACTTCCAGTACGCGGTCGGCGGCCTTGAGGTCGAGCGCCTGGAGGATCCGGCCCTCCACGGACGGCGTCATCATTTCCTGGCCGCCGGGCAGCGGCAGCGCCAGGTCGGCGTAGGCCAGCGCACGGTACTGCTCCGGCACGAAGTCCTCGCGAGGCAGATCGCTGAATACGGACAGCACGCGCTCGTCCAGCACGCTCCAGCACCGCACCTGGCCGCGCACCATCAGCTCCCTCGCCCGCGCATCCATCTCCTGAACCATGGTGCTTAGGTTACAGGAGGGGGGCGATGAGCAGCGCGACGATGTTGACGATCTTGATCAGGGGGTTGATGGCGGGGCCGGCGGTGTCCTTGTAGGGGTCGCCGACGGTATCGCCGGTCACCGCCGCGTGGTGCGCTTCCGAGCCCTTGCCGCCCAGCGCGCCGTCCTCCACGTATTTCTTGGCATTGTCCCAGGCGCCGCCCCCGGTGGTCATCGAGATCGCCACGAACAGCCCGGTGACGATCGAGCCGATCAGCATGCCGCCCAGCGCCCTCGCACCCGCGCCCTCGGGCATCAGCCAGCCGATCACCAGCACCAGGACCACCGGCGCCAGCACCGGCAGCAGCGAGGGCACGATCATCTCGCGGATCGCCGCGCGGGTGAGCAGGTCCACCGCGCGCCCGTAGTCGGGCTTGGCCGTGCCTTCCATGATCCCCGCGATCTCACGGAACTGCCGGCGCACTTCCTGCACCACGCTGCCGGCCGCGCGTCCCACGGCTTCCATCGCCAGCGCGCCGAACAGGTACGGGATCAGGCCGCCGATGAACAGGCCGATGATCACGGCCGGGTCGTCGAGGCGGAACACGAAGCTCTTGCCCGCCGCCTGCAGGTTGTGGGTGTAGTCCGCGAACAGCACCAGCGCCGCCAGTCCGGCGGAGCCGATGGCGTAGCCCTTGGTGACCGCCTTGGTGGTGTTGCCGACGGCGTCCAGCGGGTCGGTGATGTTGCGGATCTCCTCTGGCATTTCGGCCATTTCCGCGATGCCGCCGGCGTTGTCGGTAATGGGCCCGAAGGCGTCCAGCGCCACGATCATCCCCGTCATCGAAAGCATGGCCGTGGCGGCGATCGCGATGCCGTACAGCCCGGCGAGCTGATAGGTGAACAGGATGCTCAGGCAGACCGCCAGCACCGGCAGTGCGGTGGCCTTCATCGAAAGGCCGAGCCCGGCGATGATGTTGGTGGCGTGGCCGGTCGAGGAGGCCTGGGCCAGCTTGCGCACCGGCGAGAACTGCGTGCCGGTGTAGTAGTCGGTGATGAACATGATCACGCCGGTCAGCACCAGGCCGATCAGCGCCGAACCGAACAGGCTGGCGGGCGGATACGAGCCGGCGTCGGCCCACATCCGTTGCGTGAGGAACCAGATCCCGATCGCCGCGAGCACGGCGGCCACGATCACGCCCTTGTACAGCGCGGTCATCACCGCCTGGCCCTTGCCGGCGCGCACGACGAAGGTGCCGATGATGGAGGCCACGATCGATACGGCGCCGATCGCCAGCGGGTACAGCACCGCCGCGTCGGTCGCCTCCGCTATGGTCAGGTAGCCGAGCAGCATCGTGGCGATGACGGTCACGGCGTAGGTCTCGAACAGGTCGGCGGCCATTCCGGCGCAATCGCCCACGTTGTCGCCAACGTTGTCGGCGATCACCGCCGGGTTGCGGGGGTCGTCCTCGGGGATGCCGGCTTCGACCTTGCCGACCAGGTCGGCGCCCACGTCCGCGCCCTTGGTGAATATGCCGCCGCCCAGGCGCGCGAAGATCGAGATCAGCGAACCGCCGAAGGCCAGCCCCACCAGCGCATGCAGCACGTCGCCCGTGTCCATGCCCGCGCGGTCCAGCACCAGGTAGTAGCCGGCAACGCCCAGCAGGGCCAGTCCCACGACCAGCATTCCGGTGATCGCTCCGCCGCGGAAGGCCACCGCCAGCGCGGCGTTCATTCCGTTGTGGGCGGCCTGGGCGGTGCGCGAATTGGCCCGCACCGAGACGTTCATGCCGATATAGCCGGCCGCGCCGGAAAACGCGGCGCCGAGGAAAAACCCGCCGGCCACGGCCCAGTCGAGCACGAAGCCCAGGATCAGCAGCAGCGGCAGGCCCGCCAGGGCGACCGTCATGTACTGCCGGTTCAGGTACGCCTTGGCCCCGACCTGCACCGCCGAGGCGATCTCCTGCATCCGCTCGTTGCCCGCATCCAGCTTCAGCACCCAGCGCGTGCTCACAAGCCCGTAGAGAATCGCCAATGCCCCGGCGGCGATGGCGCTGTACACATAGTTCATAAGGTCTGTCCCAAGCTTCGGGCGAACGCCCGCAAAACGGCGAATTTTATCCGCTTCCGCGGATAGTAAAATGCCCGATCCGATTCAGCCGCCCCGCGTTTCCCCTATGAACAGGATCAGTCTGCCCGCCCCGCTGCGGGACGAACTGGCGACGATAGCCGTCGACGGATACCCCTACGAGACCTGTGGTGTCCTGGTGGGCGCCTGCGCGGCCGATGAAGTGCGGGTCGAGAAAGTGTTCCAGGCCCGCAATCTCAATACCGAGCGGGCGCGGGACCGCTACGTGCTGGACCCCGACGACCTGATGTCGGCCGACCTGGCGGCGCGCGAGGCCGGCCTGGAAATCGTCGGTTTCTGGCACACCCACCCCGATCACCCGGCGCTTCCGTCGGAGACCGACCGCGAGGCCGCCTGGGACGGGTATTCCTACGTCATCCTTTCGGTGAGCGGAGCGCGGGTCGAGGACCTGCGCTCGTGGCGCCTGAACGGCGAGGGTTTCGCGGAAGAGCAGGTGGCGGCATGAGCAGGGTAATCGTGCGCATCCCCACGCCGCTGCGCGGTTTCGCCGGGGGCAACAGCGAAATCGCCGCCGAGGGCGCCGATGTGGGCGCCGTCCTGAGCGCGGTCGGCGCCGCCCACCCCGAACTGCTGGCGCGGGTCATGAAGGACGACGGGCAGCCCCGCGAATTCGTGAACATCTATCTCGGCAGCGACAACGTGCGCACGCTGGACGGCATGAACACTCCGGTGGGCGAGGGCGACGTGCTCTCGATCCTGCCCGCGGTGGCGGGCGGCGCAGAATGAGGGCCAGGGACCGCCGGCTGGCCGACATCCGGAGCAAGGTCCCGGAAGTCAGTCCGCGCGAGGCGCTGGACCTGCAAAGGTCGGGCGCGGCGCTGATCGACGTGCGCGATGCGTCCGAAGTCGCCCAGGGCAGCCCCGGCGGCGCGCTCAGGCTGGACCGCAGCTTCCTGGAACTGAGGATCGAGGAGGCGATACCGGATCTGGACCGCACGCTGGTGGTCACCTGCGCCAGCGGCCAGCGGTCGCTGTTCGCGGCCGACGATTTACGGCGCATGGGCTATCGCGACGTGCGTTCGCTGGCCGGCGGATTCAATGGCTGGAAGGACGAGGGCCTGCCGTTCGAGATCCCGAAGATGCTCAACGCCGACGCCCGGGAGCGCTATTCGCGCCACCTGGTGATGCCGGAAGTGGGCGAGGCCGGCCAATTGAAGCTGCTGGAAAGCCGGGTGCTGCTGATCGGCGCCGGCGGGATCGGTTCGCCGGCGGCGCTGTACCTGGCCGCGGCCGGCGTCGGCACGCTCGGCATCGTCGATCACGATGTCGTGGACCGCAGCAACCTGCAGCGCCAGATCCTGCACTCCGACGAGCGCGTGGGCGTCTCCAAGGTGGCCTCGGCGCGCGAGGCCGTGCTGGCGCTGAATCCGGCCGTCAACGTGATCGAGCACCAGTTGCGCCTGGAGAGCGCCAACGTCGAGGAGGTGTTCGAGGGCTACGACGTCGTGGTGGACGGGTCCGACAACTTTGCCACGCGCTACCTGGTCAACGACGCCTGCGTCAAGCACGGGATCCCCAACGTGCACGGCTCGGTGTTCCGCTTCGAGGGGCAGGTAACGGTTTTCTGGCCCGCCCGCGAAGGTGCGCCGGGACCTTGCTACCGCTGCCTGTACCCGGAGCCGCCGCCGCCGGAACTGGCGCCGTCGTGCGCCGAGGCGGGCGTGCTGGGCATATTGCCGGGCGTGGTGGGGCTGCTGGAAGCGGTGGAAACGATCAAGATCCTGCTCGGCGCCGGCGACCTGCTGGTGGGCCGGCTGCTGCACTACGACGCCCTGTCCGCGCGTTTCACCGAATTCAAACAGGCCCGCAACCCGGAATGCCGCTATTGCGCCGACGGCGCGGAGTTTCCCGGCTACATCGACTACCAGGAGTTCTGCGCCCTTGCCGGATAGTCGCGCAGGCGTTTTCGCCGGAATCGGCGACACACCGCTGGTCGAACTGGACTTCCTCGAGGAAATCCCCGAAGGGGTGCGGCTGTTCGCCAAGCTGGAGAGCAGCAATCCCGGCGGCTCGATCAAGGACCGGCCGGTTGCCCGCATGCTGTCGGCCGCGCTGCGCGACGGGCGCCTGGAAGGGGGCCGGCGGCTGCTGGATTCCTCCTCCGGAAATGCGGGCATCGCCTACGCGATGCTGGGCGCCGCGCTGGATATTCCGGTCACGCTGGTCGTGCCCGGCAACGCCAGCCGCGAGCGCCTGCAACGGATCCGGGCGCACGGCGCGGAACTGATCCTGACCGATCCCATCGAGGGCTACGACCACGCGCTGCGCGAGTCGCAGCGGCTGGCCGCCGAACAGCCCGAGCGCTATTGGCACTGCGACCAGTATTCCAATGAAGAGAACTGGCGGGCGCACTATGACGGCACCGGCGCCGAGCTGCTGGCGCAGGTCGGCGACGCGGCCGGGAGCGCGCCCGACGCCTTCGTGGCGGGGGTGGGCACCGGCGGAACCATTACCGGCGCCGGCCACAGGCTACGCGAAGCCAATCCGTCGCTGCGCATCACCTGCGTGATTCCCGACGTGTTCCCGGGGATCGAGGGCCTGAAGCCGCTGGGCGCGCCCGACGACATCGTGCCCGCGATCCTGCACGAGGACCTGATCGACGAACGCGTCGACGTGCGCATGGAGCAGGCGACGGCCATATGCCGGCGGCTCTCCAAAGCCGGGCTGTTCGTGGGCCCTTCGTCCGGCGCCTACGTGCACGCCGCCCTTCAGGTCGCCGCCACCGGTCGCTACCCGGTCGTCGCCACCATCCTTTCCGACGGTGGCGAGCGCTACTCCTCCACCGGCATGTGGGGCTAAACGGGGACGGTGTAGTTCAGGGGGAGGCGGCCGCCGTCGGCGAACAGGGTCTGGCCGGTGATGTACGAGGCCATGTCGCTGGCCAGGAATACTGCGACCGAGGCGATTTCCTCCGGTTGACCCAGGCGGCCCATCGGCGTGCGCGAGAGGATCATGCGGCGCGCGTTTTCGTCGGTCATCACGGACTTGAGGATGTCGGTCTCGATCGAGCCGGGGCCGATCGCGTTGACCCGTACGCCGTGCTCGGCCAGGCCCAGGGCCATGACGCGGGTCAGTTGCGAGAGCCCGCCCTTGGACACCACGTAGGCGAGCTGGTTGGGTATAGCCAGCCGTTCGTTGACCGACGACATGTAGAGGATGCTGCCCCGGCTCTCGCGCTTGACCATTTCTCGGGCCGCGAGCTGTCCCAGTACGAACCCGGCGCGCAGGTTGACGCGATGCACGCGGTCGAAATCCTCGCGGCTGGCCGTCAGCACGTCGCCGGGCGCCAGGATGCCGGCATTGCTGAGCAGGATGTCCAGGCCGTCGAAGTGGTCCGCCGTGGCGGCGATCAGGCCCTCGCACTGCTCGTCGTCGGCCACGTCGCAGTAATGCGCCAGGGTCGTGGCGCCGGTTTCCGCGGCGATCTCGCGCGCCGCCTGCTCGCAGCCTTTCCGGTCGACGTCCGCCAGCGCGACGCCGGCGCCGTGTTGCGCAAAGGCCAGCGCGCAGGCCCGGCCGATGCCATTTGCCGCGCCGGTCACGACGGCGGTCCTGCCTTCGAGAAGCTGTCCTCGCTCTATTGCTGCTTGAGGTACCACTCGGCGATTTCCTCGCGCGTCGTCCACCACACGCCCGGCAGCGACCTGGCGTGCTCGACGAACTCGCGCAGCGCGCGCATCCGGTAGGCGCGTCCGGAAACGTGCGGATGCAGCCCCACATTCATCATTCGCGCCTGCGTCGCGCCTTCCCGGTACAGCTCGTCGAGTTCGTCGATCAGGATGTCGCGGAACTCGTCGGTCGTGTGGCCGCGCCGCGTGAGGATCGTGAAGTCGTTGATTTCATTGGAGTACGGGGTGGAAACGATGTTACCGTGCGGGGTCCGGATCAGGTACGGCTGATCGTCGTTCATCAGGTCGCAGTAGAACAGCAGCCCGGCCTCGGCCAGGATCCCCGGCGTGGCCTGGGTGCCGCGCAGCGACGAGGACAGCCAGCCGCGCGCCTTGCGCCCGACCGTGCGCTCGTAGATGTCCAGCGTGCGCTGGATCACCTGGCGCTCGCTCTCCTCGTCGCCGGAAAAGTCCGTCAGCAGCTCGCCCTGCTCGTAGTTGTGCGCGATCAGTTCGCAGCCGCGCTCCATGGCGGCCTGCACCATCGGCAGGCGCCGCTCGCAGGTCACGGCATTGAGCGTGCAGCCCGGCGTGACGCCCAGTTCGTCGAACAGTTCAAACTGCCGCCAGATGCCCACGCGCTGGCCGTATTCGCGCCAGGTGTAGTTCGGAAAATCCGCCACCCGGCCCGGCAGAGCGTCGGGCAGGACCGGCGGTCCGCCGGCGTAGTACGGCGCGTCGGTGTCCTTGGTCAGGTCCCAGGTTTCGAGATTGAACGTGATCAGCAGCGCGACGCGCTTGCCGTCCGGCCATTCGAGCCGCGGCCGCTGCGTGATCGGCGTGTAGTCGTATTCCATTTGGGAACTAGTGTTCGGCGAGCAGGGAGCCGAAGCCGTAAACCTTGTCTTCGATCCCGTTCTGCCGCAGCGCGTGCCAGTAGGTGCAGGTGTTGATCGCCAGCACCGGCTTGTCCAGCCAGTTCTCGGCCTCCGGCGCGATGTGCGCGAACGCCAGGTTCGTGCCCACCTGGATGATCAGATCCACCGAGTTGTCGTTGACCTCGTGTACCGACCGACGCAGCGTGGCCGGGGTCTCGTGCGCGATCAGCATCGGGCTCTTGCTCTTCAGCCCCACCAGGTGGACCACCTCGAAGCCGCAGCCCTCGAAGAAGTTGCGCACTTCCTTGTCTCCCACGGGCATGTAGGGGGTGATCACGCCGATCCGCCTGATGTCGCCGTAGCATGCGATGGCGTCGCGGCAGGCGTGCGAGCCCAGTCCCACAGACACGCCGGCGCGCTTCTCAAGATTCTTCTTGAGTTGTTCGGCGCCGAGCACGCCCTCCCAGAACGTTTCGGCCGACATGCCCATCACGACGTAGTCCGGGCTGCAGGTCATGACGCGGTCCACGGCGGTTTCGGTTTCCGCACGGATGTTCTCCATCAGCTGCAGGAACTCCTCGTCGCTGTTCACGGGATCATCCGGAATCCAGGCGCGCGAGAAATGATTGGTCACGCCGCGCGGACGCATGTCGTCGTATTCCGGCTGCACGCTGGTGTTGGTGGACGGCGCCACCACGCCGAACTTCATGCGCCATCCCAGGGTATCGGTCATGTCGGGTTCCCCTAGTCTTTCAGAACGAAATCAGCCACGATGCGGGTCCATTCCCCGGGCTGCTCGTCAATGATGTCGTGAGTGCCGCCTTCCAACTCGGCGTATTCGAAGTCCGGCCTGAGCTTGTTCACGCGCTTGCAAACCTCGTAGATGTCGTCGCCGGTATTGGTGAACACCAGGGTCGGCTGGGTCATCTTGCGCAAAGGCTCGGACAGGTCGTGGGCGAAGGCGGCGGCGTGGCCGTAGCGGGCGGTCTCGCCGGCGATCAGCATCTGCACCACGCCCCAGTGCATGGCCCGCAGGTTGGTCCAGCCCGGCGTGAAGTGCACGCGCCGGTTCCACAGGTCCATCAGGTGGCTGCCGTCGGCCTTCGGGCCGGATTCGACGCGGTTGCTGGTCGCCTGTTTCCACTTGTCCTGCTCCTCGCGGGTGAGCAGCGGCGCGCCGTTCAGCACCACCCGGGTAACCCGCTCCGGCTCCATCACCGCCAGTTCCGCGGCGATCGACGCGCCGGTGTGATGGCCCAGCACGGCGGTGCGTTCGAGTTCGAGGTGATCGATCACGCTGCGGATCGCGTTCGCGTAATCCGGAATCCATGGCTGCTCGTCGGGCACGTGGGACTGGCCGAAGCCGGGCGTGTCGATGCCGATCGCGCGTATTCCGCGCTCGGCCAGCGGCTGATAGGCGGCCTCGAACATCTCCGAGGAGCTGGGCGACTGGTGGAGCAGCAGCAGCGGCGCGCCGCTCCCCGCCTCCTGGTAGTGGATCTGGCCGAACGGCCCGTCGGCGTAGCCTTTGCGTCTTTTCATTGCGGAGTCATCCCCTATCAAGCGGGCGCGTTAGTGTAGCCCAGCAGGACGTCCGCACACTCCCTGAACCTATAATACCTGCGCCCCGCGACGCCTTCGGACGTTGCCGTTGATGGAATAACATGGGCTTTAGCTACGTCGAAGTCATTGCTCAGGTGCGCCGATGCCACAGATGCAAACCTCCAGTCTGACGCCGCGCCAATACTGGGAAGAGGTCAAGTCCAACCCGAACCGGGCGCGTTTCGGATTTGGGGAAAAAGCGGTGCTGATCAACATCGATCTGCAGCGCGCCTATACGGACATCGACAGCTTTCCCACGGCCTACCAGACCAACCCCGGCCAGATCGACTACGTCAACCGCCTGTCGGCGCTGGCGCGCGAGAAGAACATGCCGGTGATCTGGACCTACGTCGCCTACATGGGCAACGCGGACGACGCCGGTGTCTGGGGCACGCGCACCGATACCGAGAATTCCCTTCAGAACATCAAGGAGGGCGGCGCCCGCGCGGAGCTGGACCCGCGACTGAGCGTGGACCGGGAACGCGACGCCGTGGTCAACAAGCGCATGGCCAGCGTCTTTCACGACAGCCTGATTCCCTCGCTGCTGGTCTGGCACAAGGTGGACACGGTGATCCTCACCGGCGGCAGCACCTCCGGTTGCGTGCGCGCCTCCGCGGTTTCGTCCCTCTCGCACGGCTACCGGACGATCGTGCCGGAGGAGTGCGTTGCGGACAAGCACGAGATACCGCACTTCGCCAACCTCTGCGACATCATGCTCAAGTACGCGGATGTGGAGCCCTTCGCCGCGGTGGCGGACTGGCTGGAGAACCATCCCGGCTGTGCGCCGATTCGCCGGGCGCGCGGCGTCGGCTTCTAGGGATTCCCCGTGCGGGAAGATCCAGCGCTTTACGACTATCGCGCCTGGGACGAGCGCCTGCCGATCCGTTGGCCGGACGGCGCCCGGGTCGCCTTCTGGGTAGCGCCGAACGTCGAGTTCTACGAACTGGACCCGCCGGCCAATCCGCAACGCAAGGCCTGGCCGCGTCCGACTCCCGATATCCAGGGCTACGGAACACGCGACTACGGCAACCGGGTAGGCCATGTGCGCATGATGGAAGTGCTCGACCGCCATGGCGTGCGCGGTTCCGTGAGCCTGTCGGTGGCGCTTTGCGAGCATCACCCCGAGATCATCGACATGTGCCGGGAGCGTGACTGGGAGTTTTTCAGCCACGGGATCTACAACACCCGCTACGCCTACGGAATGGACGAGGCCCAGGAACGCGCGATGATCGAGGACTCGGTGCGCACGATCGCCAGGCACACCGGGCAGCGGTGCGCCGGCTACCTGGCCTCGGCCCTCACGCACACCGAGCGCACGCTGGACCTGTTCAGCGAGGCCGGCGGGCTTTATACCTGCGACCTGTTTCATGACGACCAGCCCACGCCCGTGCGGGTGCGCTCCGGCAAGCCGTTCGTTTCCGTGCCGTACTCGCTGGAACTGAACGACACGATTGTGTATGTGGTCAACCGTATCGAGCCCAGGCGTTACGGCGAGATGATCAAGCAGGCCTTCGACCGGCTGTACCGGGAAGGCGAACAGGGCGGAACGGTCATGTGCGTGCCGCTGCACGCCTACCAGGTGTCGCATCCCCACCGGATACGCGCGTTCGAGGATGCGCTGGCCTATATCACCGGGCACCCGGACGTGTGGGTGACCACCGGCCGGGAAATTGCCGAGTACTTCGTGGAACACTATTACGACCAGGCCGTCGCGAAGTGGGGCGAGAGAAATCCGGAGGACGGCGGAAATGGCGCTTGACCCGTCCTACCTGAAGTACCGCCGCCGCCGCTACGGCATGGACCACGACCTGTACGAGTGGTCGATGCTGTCCGAGCGCGCGCCCGTCGCATGGCCGAACGGCGCCCGGGTGGCGCTTTGGGTGAACCTGGCGGTGCAGTTCTTCCCGCTGAACCAGAGCGGCAAGCCGTTCCGGCCGCCGGGCGGCATGAGCACGCCGTACCCCGACCTGCGCCATTACACGCTACGCGATTACGGCAACCGGGTGGGCCTGTTCCGCTGCCTCGAAGCCCTGGACGCGGCCGGCATTACCCTCACGTTTTCAGTCAACGCGGCCATCGCCGGGCGTTACCCGCAGTTGATTGAGCGCCTGAACCGGCGCGGCAACGAGATACTGGCGGGTTCCTGGCACATGGACACCCTGCATCACGGCGAACTGGCCATCGAAGACGAGCGGGAGTTGATCGGCCGCTCGCTCGCGGCCCTGCGCGCGGTCGTGGACCAGCCCGTCACGGGCTGGCTGGGCCCGGCGCGGTCGCAAAGCGGCAACACGCCGGACCTGCTGGCCGAGGCGGGCATACGCTACATGGGTGACTGGATCAACGACGACATGCCGTATCCGTTCGCGACCCGGCACGGCGAGCTGATTGCGCTGCCCCTGTCGCTGGAACTCGACGACCAATTCATCGTCCAGAACAACCTGCACTCGGAATGGGAATACGCCGACCAGGTGAAGGACGCCTGCGATTACCTGCTGGCGGAGGCCGAGAGCACCGGACACGGGCGCTTGCTCGCGCTGTCAATCCACCCCTGGCTGATGGGCCAGCCGCATCGCATCGGCGCGCTGGAGGCGGCCCTCAAGCACATTTCCGGGCAGACCGGCATCTGGTCCGCCGGAGCCTCCGACATCGTCGCAGCCTGGTCAGCGCAACGCGCCTGACCGCAACCCCTTAGGGCAGGAGGGCGGGAAGCCCTCGCTCCCGGGGCTCCTGGTCGAGGGCGGGACGCCCTCGCTCCCAGGCTAGAAGCGGGCGGTGAGTTCGAGGCCCACGCGCCGCAGGTCGGCCGGGTGGATGAACGTGCCGCCGAACTCGGGCGCCGGGATCACCTCTTCCAGATAGACCTCCTCGGTCGCGTTCTTCGCGAACACCACAGCCGAGAGCCGGTCGTTCTCCACGCCCACGCGCAGGTTCAGCACCGTGTAGCTGTCGCGCCGGGTGGGCGTGAAGTCGCTGGCCACGCCGTTGAACAGCGTCGCGCGCTGCTGGTCCTGGACCACGTGGAACCAGGTTTCGCCCACGGCCGACACGTCGGCCGAGGCCGCCAGCCGCCAGTCGCCGGTCAGTGGCATGACCACGCGGGCGCCTGCGCTGGCCGTCCAGTCCGGCGTGTACGGCGACTTGTTGCCGACCGTGTCGGGCCGCACGCTGTTGGCTTCGATCTCGCTGTCCACGTAGCCCCAGCCCGCGTAGACGTCGAGGATGTCCGTCACCGCCCAGGTGGCGCCGATTTCCGCGCCCTGCAGGCTCACTTCGTCGACGTTGCCGTTCAGCCGCAGCAGGCCGAAGGGGCCCACCAGGAACTCGAAGAACTGCATGTCGTCCACCTGCACGTTGAAGGCCGTGGCTTCCAGCCTCAGGCGGTCGTCCAGCAGGCTGCCCTTGACGCCCACTTCAAGCGAAACGGAAGTTTCCTTGTCCACGTCGTCGGTGATCCCCACGGGCACCTGCGGCGGCGCCCCCACTGCGGCCAGGAACACGTTGTTGATCAGGCCGTTGATGAAGATGTCCACGGTGGCCTTGGCGCCCTGATTGTTGAATCCGCCGCTCTTGAAGCCCACGCCGCCGCTGGCGAACAGCGTCCAGTCCTCGGTCACGTCCCAGGTGAGCGAGAGCTTCGGCTGGAACTGGCTGAAGGTGCGGGACTTGGGCGCGATCGAACCGGCCGGATTCACGCCGGGACACAAACCGGGGTTGATCGGCGCATTGCCGGTGTAGGGCGGTCCGTCGCAGTCGATGTACTGCGACAGGGCGTTGACCGGCACCAGGTTCTCCACCTTGCGGCGCTCGCTGTCGAAGCGCAGCGCCAGCGAGACTTCGGTGGTTTCGGTCATTTCATAGGAGAGTTCGCCGAAGGCCGCCATCACCTGGCTGCTGAAGCGATCGTGCACCAGTTGCTCGGTCGGGTTGTCGCCGCTTTGCGGCACGTACAGCTCCTGCGTGATGCCGTTGCCCAGGTCCAGCCCGGTGTTGACGCCCACCTCGCGGTCGATGTCGAGGAAATAGGCGCCGGCCAGCCAGGTCAGGGGCCCGTCGCCGGTGGAGTTCAGCCGCACTTCGACGCTGAAGTCGGTCTGTTTGCGCTCCTGGTACTGGGTGCCGTCGCAGGCGATCGGCGTGTACGGCCCCAGCAGGGACACGGGGAAGTTCGGGTCGGGTCCCAGGTACGTGGGAGCGGGCAGCCGCACCCCGGCGTTGAATGCCTCGGTCACCGAATTCAGGCAGTGCTGGTTGGCGTTGAAGAAGCCGAAGGCGCCGCTGGTGCCGTCCGCGCTCAGGTTGTTGTCGATCTTGCTGTACAGGAACCAGGCGCGCATGTCGGCCCAGCCGAGCGCATGGTCCACGCGGGCGGAGAACTCCGTGGCCTCCTGTTCGTTGCCGGGATCGATGTTGGTCTGGAAGACGAACTCGTGGTCGTTGACGTCCTCGAAGAACTGCGGCACGCCGAATAGCTGCGCGAACAGCGGAAGATGAAAGGCCGCGTTGAAGGTGATCGACGCCGCGTCGACCTCGCCGTACCGGAACTTGAAGTCCCAGCTGGTCTCTTCGGAGGGGTCCCAGGTCAGGCGGGCATTGACGTTGTAGCCGCGGTAGTCGTCCATGATGTCGTCGCGGTTCAGATAAGTGTTCTCGTAGAAGCCGTCGGTTGTGCGGTAGTCGCCCTGCACGCGGAAGTTGATGCCTTCGGCCAGGGCGCTTTCGATGGCGCCGGAGTACAGCCAGGTGTTGTCGCCCGCGCCGCTGGCCTTGACGTAGCCGCCGGTATCGCCGCCGGGCTTGTCGGTGGTGATGATGATGGCGCCGGCCGCGGCGTTACGCCCGTACAGCGCGCCTTGCGGCCCCTTGAGTATTTCGATCTGGCTCAGGTTCGCGTACTCCCGGTTCAGCGCCGCCGGATTGGTCATCAGCACGCCGTCGACAATCAGCGCATAGGAGTTCTCGGCATCGCGCGCGCCGTTGATTCCGCGGATGTTGACTTGCGTGTCGCCCACTTCCGCCGTGTCCACGATCGACACGCCGGGCGTCATGTACACGAAGTCCTCGGCGCGCTGAATGCCGGACCGCTCGATGTCCTCGGCAGTGAGCACCCGCACCGTCCCGGGCACGTCGCGCAGCGTTTCCTCGCGCTGGCGGGCGGTCACGATGATTTCCTCGATCGCATCCTGCGCCGGCGCGACCGGCGCCAGAAGCACCACGCCGAGTGCGCAAAAAGCCAGTTGTCTCAAAGGGTTCGTGTTCATTCGCAACTCCGGGGTCTGAACGTTTGCCGGCTTTCGCCTTGTCGCCGGCTTGCTGAAGTCGGGAAGTTTAGGCTTGGGGGACGATTCCAGTCAATGCGGCATTGGCGGCGTGATAGATTAGCCGCCTTTCCGGCATCGCTTGGGGGCGACTATGGCAGAGGCAAGGACAGTGGTGGTTACCGGCGGCACGCGCGGCATCGGCAAGGGGATGGCGCGCGAGTTCCTCAAGCGCGGCCACCGGGTCGTCGTGTGCGGGCGCAGCGACGACAGCGCCGCCGCTGCCGCCGCCGAACTGGCCGAACACGGCGAGGTGCTCGGCAAGGGCTGCGACGTGAGCGACTACGCCAGCGTGCAGGCCCTGTGGGACGCGGCTGTGATGCGTTTCGGGAGCGTCGATATCTGGATCAACAACGCCGGCATCAGCAATCGCCGCGCCAACGTGAACGAACTTCGGCCCGAAGAAATGGCGGAAGTCGTGAGCACGAACCTGACCGGTTCCTTCAACGGCTGCCGGGTCGCGATCGATGGCATGCGAGAGCAGGAAAACGGCGGAGCCGTGTACGTGTTCGAAGGATTCGGCAGCAACGGCATGACCGCGCCGGGACTCACTCCCTACGGCTCCACCAAGCGCGCGATCAGCTACATGGCGCAATCGCTGGCCAAGGAGGTGCGCGGCAGCAACGTGATCGTGGGCGCGCTGAGCCCCGGCATCGTGATCACCGACATGTCGATGCTGGCGGGCGGGCGCGACACCGATCGCGCGGCCCAGGCTCGCAAGATCTACAACATCCTGGGCGACCGGGTGGAACGCGTCACGCCCTGGCTGGTGGAAAAGGTGCTGGCGAACCGCAAGAACGGGGCGGCCTTCCGCTGGTTGACCCGCCTGCGGTCCGTCGGCCGGTTCCTGTGCCCCGTTTACCACCGCCGCGACGTCGTCAGCGACTACGCCCCCGGCACCTGACGCTGGGGCATGGCGGCTGACGACTTTATCCGGCGGATCGTCGCCGCTGACCTGGAGTCCGGAAAGCACTCGGGAGTCGTCACGCGCTTTCCGCCCGAGCCGAACGGCTTTCTCCACATCGGGCACGCCAAGTCCATCTGCCTGAACTTCGGCGTCGCCGCCGAACATGGCGGTTCCTGCTATCTGCGCTACGACGACACCAATCCCGTGGCCGAGGAGCAGACCTTCGTCGACGCCATACGCAGGGACGTCAACTGGCTGGGCTTCGACACCCCGCTGGTTACCCATGCCTCGGACTATTTCCCGCGGTTGTACGAGATCGCCGAGCAGATGATCCGGAGCGGGCATGCCTTCGTGGACAGCAGTTCGGCCGAGAAGATCTCCGCCGACCGCGGCACGCTCACCAGCCCCGGGCGGCCCAGCCCCTACCGCGACCGCTCGCCGAAGGAAAACCTGGACCTGTTCCGGCGCATGCGCGCGGGGGATTTCGCCGACGGCGAGCAGGTGCTCAGGGCGCGCATCGACATGGCCTCGCCCAACATCAACCTGCGCGACCCCGTGCTGTATAGGGTGCGCCACGTCGCGCACGCGCGCACCGGCCGGGACTGGTGCATATACCCGATGTACGACCTCGCCCATACCCTGAGCGACGCGCTGGAAGGCATCACCCATTCGCTGTGCACGCTGGAGTTCGAGGACCATCGGCCGCTGTACGAATGGCTGCTGGATCATAGCGGTCTGGATCTCAGGACGCGTCCGCGGCAATACGAGTTCGGGCGGCTCAACCTGGGCCACTCGGTAACCAGCAAGCGCCGGGTGGCGGACCTGATCCGCATGGCCGCCGTGGAGGATTGGGACGATCCCCGCCTGGTGACGTTGTCGGCGCTGCGCCGGCGCGGTTACCCGCCCGAAGTGCTGCGCGAGTTCTGCGCCCGAGCCGGCGTCAGCCGTTCGGAGCAGATGATCGGCGCCGACCAGCTCGAGACCGTCGTTCGGGATGCGCTCAATCGCGCCGCGCCGCGCGCGATGGCGGTGGCCCGTCCGCTCAAGGTGGTGCTGACCAATCTGCCCGAGGACCATTTCGAGGAGCTTCCAGCGGGCAATCACCCCAAGCGCCCCGAAATGGGCAGCCGGAACGTGCCTTTTTCGCGCGAACTCTTCATCGAACGCACCGATTTCATGGAAGATCCGCCGCGACGCTTCTTCCGTCTGCGTCCGGGTGGGGAAGTCCGTCTGCGCAACGCCTACATCATTCGCTGCGACGACGTCGTGCGCGGAGCGGACGGCGAGCCCGAGGAGCTGCATTGCAGCATCGATCCGGATTCCCGCAGCGGAGGGGAGGGCGCGCGCCGCAAGGTGAAGGGCACGATCCACTGGGTCAGCGCGCCCCACTCGATTCCGGCGGAGCTGCGCCTGTACCGGCCGCTGTTTACCGTCGAGCGGCCGGACCTGGCCTCCGGGACGCCGCCGTTGAGCGAACAGGTGAATTCGCGGTCGCTGGAAGTGGCCGCGGGCGCGCGCCTGGAGCCGAGTCTCGCGAGTGCGGGCGCGGACGACACCTGGCAGTTCGAACGCCTCGGCTACTTCACTCCGGACCCGGTCGATTCATCGCCCAGCGCCCTGATCTTCAACCGCATCGCCCCTCTTCGCAGCAGCTACTCAAGCTAACCCGCCGGTTCGTCTTGCACGCCTGTTCCGGGACACGCCTGCAAGCACATCCCTGTGGGCTCGGCGTCGGCATCCTGCCTCCGACGTTCCCGGAACAGGCGTGCAAGACGAACCTTTACCCGGCGGCGCCGGCTTAAGCCCTTCGTTTGCCCCCCTCCTCGTGGGAGCGTTGGAGCAGGGACAGCGAGAATCGAGCCAGGGATGGCGTCTCCAACGAGGAGGGGGGCAAACGAAGGGCGAGGAAGCACCAACAGCGAGAATCGAGCCAGGATGGCGTCTCCAACGAGGAGACGGGCAAACGAAGGGCGGGATCGAAGCGGACTATTCTTCCTGGGTGAAGCTGCGCAGGCGCTCGGCGTGCGAGGGATGGCGCAGCTTGCGCAGCGCCTTGGCCTCGATCTGGCGGATGCGCTCGCGGGTCACGTCGAACTGCTTGCCGACCTCTTCCAGCGTGTGATCGGTGTTCATGTCGATGCCGAAACGCATGCGCAGCACCTTGGCCTCGCGCGCGCCCAGCGTCGCCAGCACGTCGCGCATCGTTTCCTCCAGCCCGCGCGTGGTCGCCACGTCCATCGGCGAGGTGGCGTTCTGGTCCTCGATGAAATCGCCGAGGTGCGAATCTTCGTCTTCGCTCAGCGGCGTTTCCAGCGAGATCGGCTGCTTGGCGATCTTCTGCACCTTGCGCACCTTCTCCTCGGGCATCTCCATGCGCTGCGCAAGCTCCTCCGGCGTGGGGTCGCGGCCCATTTCCTGCTGCATCTGCCGGGAAATGCGGTTCAGCTTGTTGATCGTCTCGATCATGTGGACCGGGACGCGGATGGTGCGCGCCTGGTCGGCGATCGAGCGGGTGATCGCCTGGCGGATCCACCAGGTGGCGTAGGTGGAGAACTTGTAGCCGCGGCGGTACTCGAACTTGTCCACCGCCTTCATCAGCCCGATGTTGCCTTCCTGGATCAGGTCGTTGAACTGCAGGCCGCGGTTGGTGTACTTCTTGGCGATGGAAATGACCAGGCGCAGGTTGGCCTCGACCATTTCCTTCTTGGCGTCCTTGGCCTTGAGTTCGTTGTGGGAAATCTCCCGGTACAGCTCCTTGATGCCCCGGGCCATCGGCTTGCCGTTCTCTCTCCTGGGGATGGCCTTGAAGCGGTTGATCGGCAGGCAGCACTGGTCCTCCACCCGGCGCAGCCGCCGGGTGAGCTGCCGCGCTTCCTCGGCGTACGGCGCCAGCTTCGGGCCGTATTCCTCGCTGGCCAGCTGCTCCTCTAGCCACTCGTCGCTGCTCGGTTCGTTGGCGAAGTAGTCCTTGAAGCTCCTGACCGGCACCTTCGCCCTGCGGACGTAAATGTGGCGCAGCCGCTTCTCGCAGCCGGCAACGGAAGAGGGATAGAGCGCGTCCTGGTCGTCGGACGGCGCGCGCATCGTGGTATGCAACGCGCCCAGCATGCCGTCGAAGGCGCGCGGCGTGAATTTCAGTTCCAGCAGCATGCGGCTCATGATCTGCTGGGTGCGGTTCAGATTGCGGCAGGACAGCACAAAGTGTTCCGGATCTCCGCCGTTCTGCGCCTTGAGTTCCTGTTCGCGCACCCGTTTCAGCGCGCGATGCACGCGGGCGCACTGGGCCTTGAGCGCCAGAAGGCGCCTTTCCAGCTCCACCGGGTCGGGCGGCTGTTTGCGGGCGGCGTTGTCCGCCGGGTCGCGCTCCGCCGCGGGACGCAGGTCTTCGGGTTCGTCCGGATCGATGATCCCGGCCACCAGGTCGCTCAGCTTCATCTGTCCGGCGCGGCATTCCTCGAAGCGGTCCAGCAGGTGCTGCACGGAGGGCAGGTAATAGGCCATCAGGCGCTTGATTTCGCTGCGGCTCTGCTCGATGCGGCGGGCGATGCTGATTTCGCCTTCCCGGGTCAGCAGTTCGACCGAACCCATCTCGCGCATGTACAAACGCACCGGATCGGTGGTTCGACCCAGTTCGACCTCGAACGCGCTGATCGCGTCCTCGGCCTCGTCCACGTCGCCCTCGTCGGTGGATTCGCCTTCGGTCAGCGCCAGCGTGTCCGCATCGGGAACCTCGTCCTCCTCGTACACCTTGATGTCCATGTCGCGCAGCACGTTGATGATTTCCTCGATCTGCTCCATCTCGACGATCTCGTCGGGGAGCTGGTCGGTCAGTTCCGTGTGCGTGATGTACGAGCGCTGCCGTCCCAGCGAAATGAGGTTCTTGAGCCAGTTTCTCTGGCGCGCTCGTTGTGTGGTGGTTCCGGCGGTCATGTGCGGCGCGTGCCTCCGGGAGGGTGAATCGGTCAATTATCGCTCATTTTTAACGGTCCATAAAGCAGGGAAACGGAAGCCGCGCCCTGTCTACGATCCTTGATGCTTCGGATGTGGGAACGGTCTCAAGGGAATTCAACGCCCGCATTCGCCCGGGCGCCTGTCATTCCCTGAGCATCCGCCGAAGGAAGAACACGCCCAGCGCCAGGACAACGAGCTCAAAGATCGTCGCCAGGCCCTGGTTCGCGGAGATTCCCGGATTGCCGTCAAAGACCTCGACGACCAGACGGGTCAGCGCCAGGGCGCCGACGCCGAACACCGCGCAGGCAAGGCCGGCGAGCGCCAGGCGCCGCGACCACACACCGGAGATCAGCAGCAGTCCGATGCCCGCCACCAGGCCGCCGTAGGTCGCGCGGATTTCGGTCACGCCCGACGGGTCCGCCGCTGCAATGCCCATGGCCGCCCCCAGGGTGTGCGGATCGATAAGGGCAAACAGCGCCGAAGCGACAAAGATGCCGCCCACGACCACCAGGTAGATTTTCTGCGCCATCTGCCGATTCTCCGTGCGTTTCGATTGCCGCCGGTCTCAGGAAGTCGTGCGGGCCGCCATTTCGCGAATGGAGTTTTCCCTGCGCATCCTGGCGACGCCCTCCTCGAATTCCCGTTTGGCCTGCCCGGCGTTGAGTTCGGTTTCCCTTGCCAGAAGTTGCGACATCAGGCCATGTTCCGGCCGTTCGCGATAGCGCTCGACCAGCTTGATCGGGCTTATACCGGGCGTCGAGCGCGCCGTTTCGAAGAGTTCCGCGAGCAGGCCCACCCGGGGTTCCTTCAGGTATTGAAATTCCGGCAGGGGATCGGCGTCCGCGGCCATTTCCGGGAAATTGAGCAGCAGGCCGGCCAGGGATCCGGCCAGGTTGCCCCAGGGGTCGTTTCGCAGCGTTCCCGGCGCCGGCCGGCGAACGGCGGCGCGCCGGCTCTGCGAAGTTTCAAGAAGCTGTCCCAGGCGCTCGCGCGGAAGCTGCACCTCGTCGGCCAGGCGGTTCACGAGCAGGTCCCGGTATACGCCGATGGGCGTGGAACCGATCAGCGGCCGCGCCAGTTCGGCAATCCGCGCACGTCCTTCCGCGGTGGCGAGGTCGCACTGCGCAGAAAGCGTCTGCATCAGGAACTCGGACATCGGCGTGGCGGAATCCAGCACCTGATTGAAGGCCGCCGCCCCCTCGGAGCGCACGTAGCTGTCGGGGTCCTCGCCCTCGGGCAGGAAGGCGAAACTCAGTTGGCGGCCGCCGCGCATCTCGGGCAGGGCCCGCTCCATCGCCCGCTCGGCCGCCCTGCGGCCGGCCGGGTCCCCGTCGAAACAGAACACGACGCTGGGCGAAATCCGGAACAGCAGCGTGAGTTGCTGGGGCGTGACCGCGGTCCCCAGCGTGGCCATCGCGCCGGGCACCTCATGTTGGGCCAGCCCGATCACGTCCATGTAGCCTTCCACGAGCACGCAGCGATCGACCTTGCGCCGGCCGAGTTCATGCAGTCCGTACAGCTCGCGGCCCTTGTGGAACACCGGCGTTTCCGGGCTGTTCATGTATTTCGGCTGGACGTCGCCCATCGCCCGGCCGCCGAAGCCGGTGACGCGGCCGCGGCGGTCGCGGATCGGGAACATGATGCGGTCGCGGAAGCGGTCGTAGAGTTCGCCGGAGTCGCCCTTGAGCGCCAGGCCGGCGTCGATCAGCCTGCGGCGGTCGTCCTCCGTCTGGCCGAGGCGCGCCAGGATGCCGTTGCCCGCTGGCGCGTATCCGATCCCGAAGGCCTGCGCGATCTTCCCGGTCAGCCCGCGGCCCTTGAGGTAGTCCTTGGCCGGCGTGCTGGCCTTGAGTCCTTCGATGTAGTGCAGGGCCGCGCCGTTCAGCAGTTCATACAGGCCCTTGCCGGAGGGCCGGGATGGACCGCTGCGGGGCACTTCCAGGCCGTAGCGGTCGGCCAGCGCCTCGACGGCGGCGGGAAAGTCGAGCCGGTCGTGCTGCATCATGAAGCTCAGGGCGCTGCCGTGGGCGCCGCATCCGAAGCAGTGAAAGAAGCCTTTCGCGGGGACTACGGTGAACGAAGGGGTCTTTTCGTTGTGGAACGGGCACAATCCCTTGTACTCGCGGCCCGCGCGCTTCAGCTTGACGCGTTCGCCGATGATTTGCGTGATGTCGGCGCGATCGAGGAGATCGTCAATGAACTCTCTCGGAATCGGCCCCGCCATAAACCCGAATATTGCACCATCCGCCGCGCTCGCCCAAACCTGACCGTGTTTCCCTAGCGCGCTCC
>VXYS01000007.1 GCA_009845905.1 Gammaproteobacteria bacterium
GGGTCGATGGTGTAGTTTGGCCAATCGTCGTGCTGCCAAGCCCACTGCTTAATCACGGTGTTTGTTCTGATTGGGTTATAGATCGCGTCCATATAACCCAAAATCGGCGCATTTTCCATGCGTTTGGGGCCAATGTGGGTTATAGGGGTGGTCGGAGTGTTACTTATAACCCATTGGGGGCACCCGTTGGGGCGTCCTCGACGTGTTTGAACGCGGCGAACCGGCAGACAGCAGCCCTGCGGCATAAGCGGTCATCGAGTCCGTTCGTGTTGACCATGTTAATTGCGACGGCGAGCGTTCACTCTAGCTCTTCGGTGCTGCCGCACAGGTCTGGAAAGGCGAGGCCGTTAGCCCGGAGGGAAAGAACCGAGGCTTTAGCCCACCAGTTTCAGGAGCTTTTTTGCAGACTGAATGTCAGGATCGATGTTCACCAACCGAGAGGGCCACTTTACGATCTCGCATACGTCGGCAACGTAGTCCATCTGCCCGCTCGACTCAGCCCCCAACATATCCTTGACCGCCTGACCGATCCACTGGTTCAACTGGTTCTTGCCGTACTCTCCAGTCAACCGTTCGTAGGCCCTGAGAAGGCGAGGGGTCCGCTCGATCTCGCAGAAGACGTGTAGGGTGACTTCGGGGGTGTACGGCCTTGGCAGCCTGAAAAGCGCTATTTCGACCAATTCCTCTCGCGTAATGTCATCCTGCGACACGATATTGCTCCTTTCCTGGTTAAGACGCCGAACGAACTGCACATTCCTTCGGCGTCATTCATTCTTGGATGCCAAAAACCTATCAACGGCCAATCAGGCTTTCAACAATCCGTAGTGTAAGACTTTTGTGGGCGACTATGCAGGGCCCGACTTACGGCGGCTTCCCCGCTCGTAGTCGCACTGCCCCGTCATCTTGTGGGTGAGATCAATCCAAGCCTCCCATTCCCTCCGCTAGAGTTCGGGCCAGTCCGCCATGCCGTCTGCCGTTGGGGCCAGCGTAAGCGCCTTGTCGTAGCACCCGGATGAACCAATGGAGAATTTCCTCGTCGGTGGACTGCCAGCCGCGCTGAATGTGTCCGTGGCCCTGGCCCGCGTTGGCCCTCTCTCTTGACTTACGGGCGGCGCAGATTTCTGTATAGATTGACAGCATACAAACGCCGCGTCGATGGGCCGGAGAAGCCATGTGTCACCTTGGCTAGCGCACCTATGGGGTGCCGGTCGCAAACACGCCGTTACAATGCGCAGCATTTCATTTCGGGGAAAAAGACAATGGAAACAGCGGATGACTACCTGCGGGCCGCTAAGAATTTCGCCCGAAACTCGAGCATGTTCGAGTCGATTTACGCCGAGGGGTTGCAGTTTAGGAAGGTGGTGGGCGAGTGGGTGGACGAGCCGGAAGACCTTGAGATTGCGGCCCACTACTCCCACGTTTATCTATCTGCGCTCACTTCGGAACTGTCGTTAAAGGTGCTGTACTTGCTGGACAATCCAAACGGCGAGCCAAAGAAACTGAGGCACAGCGCGGATCGCCTGTACGAAGGGCTGAATGAGGACACAAAGTGGTGTCTCAACCAATCATATGATCAAGTGAAAACGCACTTATCCACGGCGCTCGAAAAACGGAAATGGGATGTGGGGGAGCCAGCCGACCGGGTGACGGTGGCAACCCTGCAAGAGTATTGGGTTTGGTGCGAAGACACAGTTGTCCGCTTTAAGTACACGCTCAACCCCGGCGATTTATCCGTGCCTTGTGGTGTTGTTTGGGGTCGCAGGGGAGTTGATGGGAAAGGGTTTAGGTCCGCCAATCCCATCGAGTTTCCCAACTACTCTCATAGCTTGGTCCGCCTCGCCCAGATACGGCATGAGCACGGCGGAACGGGGTGAGCTTGGCCTTAAGCAAGCCTTCCGCGCACTAAAGGGCCAACCCTACCTCCGGTTCAACGCCCCGAAAAGGTCCGCTCAAGACAGCCCACCGCTTTCCCGGTCCAAGCTGCTGTGATGTTCATAACAGTGCCGCGCCCCTTCGACCTGCAGGTCGGACGCCTTGCGCCAGCAGCGGTGCGGTGAACGAGCGGCCTGTTGGTGATCCGCCGAGCCGAAGCGGTCTTCGCGGTCGGGTGCTCAGGGCAGCCGTGGCGGGTCAACCCATCCCGCCATCGCTTTGTGCGGGCCGATACCGATTTCGCCGTCCACGCGGAACACGTCTCGGTAAAGCGTGAAGGGCTGGCCCGCTGAATCATGCACCCAGATCCAGTGGCCGGGGTTGTCGGCGGTTTCTTCCGCGATGGTGATTTCGCCGATGGCGCATTGGTTGCCGAGAGGGCCGATGTACCCGCTAAGTTCTGCATATCCTTTGGTGTCCACGAACATGGGCGCGGCTGCCTCGTCGTCGAGCAATAGGAAAAGCTCTTCGCCGATGGTGTATATGCCGTAGATGCCTGCCGCACCGAGCGCAGCCAACCCGATGGGAGCAATTGGGGATTTCATCACGGCAACAACAGCCGCGCCAGCGGCCGCCCCAACACCCGCGATGACGGCGACTTCCTTCCCGGCCTCTATGGCGGCTTCGTTCCTCGTCATGCACCCAGCGAGGTAGTAGTGATGGTGCTTGTAGATGACTACGCCGCTGCTTATGGCGGCAGCGGTCGCCGCGCCGACCCCCGCCCCTTTGGCCGATGAAAGAACCCGATAGGCCCTGCCTTTGGTTTGGTGCGCTTTTTCGGCATCCCTGATGTTCGCCGCGCTCATAATCCGAGCGCCCCTTGCCCGATTACGCTCGGAACTCTCGAACACGCCGTTCGACGCCCGGTCGCTACCGCGCATCGCATAGGGTGTCTTATGGCTCCAATCCATGTCCCTCAGCGAAAATCGTTCGGCGTCAGGGCCTTGAACTCGGACGTTTTCGGGAACGGTGGCCCGGACCTTCCGGGCTTCGGCGTCGGGGCGGCGTTCGCCCCTTGTTCCGGCCGTCCGGTACTTTTCTTTGAGATCGGAATCGAGCGCTTCCCACGGCACTTCGCGCGCTACCGATGGTGCGACGGCGCACAGCGCCATGCAGGCGGCGAGCAGTGCGCTACGGCCTGTCCCCCCTGCATGGTGTTTGGTGGTCATTCGATTCTCCTGTTTGTCCTCAAAGGTCGGTGGGCCGTGTAGCTCCGGCGAAACGCCCACTGGCCCTTGCCCTTCTCTCTGGGGAGCTCTGGGCAAGTCTGGGCTACGAAAAAAATCCAGTGTTCTTGAGGGTTTCCGGGCGGCACGCGCGCACTAGGATACGCAAAAGCGCACACTAGGACACATTTGGCGGCGTCCTCGATGGTCTGCCGTTCGCGTTCGGCTTGATGCGCCCGATTGTCCATCGCCCAGTGCCGGTCGGATGGATATTCATGCCAAGTGAGTAATAGAATCCAGTCTATTACTCACGGGGCACGAGAGACCGGCGCAATGGACGCAAGCGTCAGATGGGTTTGGCAACAGCCGGGGTGGCCAAACCTCACTTTGGCTAAGGGCTGCTTGGATGATGCCGAACGGAAGTTCGCCAAGGGTATGGCCACCCAGAAGATTGTCCTCGGACATTTGGACGAGCGCACCCGCGACGGCCTTCGCGTGGAGTGGTTGACCCGTGAAGCGTTAACCACATCCGCCATTGAAGGCGAAATGCTGGACCGCGACTCCATTCAGGACTCCTTGTTGCGCCGTTTGGGCCTTCGCCGAAACAGCAGGAGGCACGGCAAGGAAGAGGGCGTTGCCGAGATGATGGTTTCGTTGTACCGGTACTTCGACCAGCCCCTTGACCAAGAAACTCTGTTCGACTGGCACCGAATGCTGATGTCCGGCAGACGCGACTTGGATGTTGTCGGGGGATATCGGAAAGGCGAAGACGACATGCTGATCGTATCCGGTGGGCCGATCGGCAGCGAGACCATTCACTACCAAGCGCCACCCGCCCGAGATGTGCCCGAAGAGATGCACCAATTTGTGGAATGGTTCAACCGGGCAACGGGGAACCGACCAGCAAAGTCCATTTTGGCAGTGACGGCGGCGACGCATGCTCGGTTTGAGTCCATCCATCCGTTCGAAGACGGCAATGGACGAATCGGTCGAGCCATTGCCGAAAAAGCAATGGCCAGAATGATCGGGCGCCCCACGATGCTGCCCCTAG
>VXYS01000008.1 GCA_009845905.1 Gammaproteobacteria bacterium
AACACCCGATTAGACCCCTTAACCAACACCCGATCCCCAGCCCGAATCCCCCCAACCAACTGCTCAAGCAACGCATCATCAGCCGTCTCCCGCCAAAGCCATCGCTGCGACTCAGCCAACTCCTCATAAAGCACCCGCATCCCCTCACCCACCGCCACAACACGGTCAACGTGACGGCAGGCCTCAGCCAGCCCCCGGTGATAGGCCTCACCCTCAGCCCCAAGCTCCAACATCTCACCCAGCACCGCAATGGTCCGCCCCCGATCATTGCGCAGATACAAAAGCGCCGCCCGCATGCTGGCGGGATTGGCGTTGTAACTGTCATCCACCAGCACCGCCCCGCCGCAGCGGCGCTCGCTGCCGCGCCCACCGGGGATCAAGCTGTCTGGCAAATCGGTTGCCGCACTGAGGTCCCGGCCCAACGCCTTGAGCACGCAAAGCACCGCCGCCACCGACAGCGCCCGATGGGGGCCGCCACCAGGCACATGGGCCGCAATGCGCTGCCCGTCTACCTTATATATGGCACGATCACCCTCGCTGCGCAGCAGACGACAATCCGCGCCCTCCCCATCGCCGAAAGTCAGCGTAGGCAGATCCCCCGGCAGCCCCGCCCTGCCAAGCGATTGTTCAAGTACCAGTACACCTTTATCCCGCAGCCCTTTGAAAATAGACAACTTCTCTGTCCGAATTGCATCCAGATCAGCAAAGAACTCCCGATGGGCCGGATGCACGTTGAGCACAAGGGCCACGGTGGGCGAAACCAGCCGAGCAAGCGTTTCAATCTCCCCAGGATGGTTGGTGCCAACCTCAAACACCGCACACTCGGCCCCCGCCGGCGCGGACGCCAAGGACAGCGGCACACCCAGATGGTTGTTCAGGCTGCCCGCAGTGGTGAAGGCACCCAGCGCCGCCCCCAGCAAGGTCTTGACCGTGGTCTTGCCGCTGCTGCCGGTGACCGCAACCACCTGCCCGCCCAACGCCTGCCGCCGGGCACGGGCCAGCGCCCAAAGGCCATCGAGGCTGTCGTCAACGCGCAGCAAGGGGCCGGTGGTGGCAACGCGCCGATGCACCAAGGCCCCGGCAGCGCCGCGCTCGAAGGCGTGGGCCACATAGTCGTGGCCATCGCGCTCGGAGCGGCTGGAGGCATGAAATCGAGGCCCCGGATCGCCAGTGAGGGCGATGAACAGCTCACCGGGCTGGATGCGGCGGGAATCGATGCAAAGGCCAGTGATGTCGGGGCCGTCCTGCTCCGGCAGGTCAAGGGCCCGGCACAGTTCAGGCCAGCGCCAGAGGGGCTGCATAGCCTTCCATTCTCACCCACTCAATGCCGTCTTGCGCGATGCTTTGGTAGAACTCTGGATTTTTTGCGGTTGAGGGGTCAGCGAGCTGGTCCTCAAAGACGGGCCGTGGCGAAGGATACACATCGCCTCGGCGTGACAGCACTATTTCGTAGGCTATTCCTGACAATTGGTGGAGCAGGCGATAGGGGTATGCATCTGGTGGGGCGCCAGGAAAAACAACGGCAATGTCAATGTCGCTTTCCTCGTGATAGTCACCACGGGCGCGGCTTCCGTAGAGCAGAACCCGCTGCACAGGCGGCAAGTCGGCTTCTCGCAAGCGGGCGATGAACTCGTCCATGGCTTGGGCAGTGCTGCTGTCGACAGCAGAACGGTTGTTCACGGCGGGCTCCCGTGAAGGGCAATGTTGGGATTATGCCACTGGCAGCGGATTGCGCCCATTCCGAGAATGGGCAAGTTGCTAGCTGGTCGCTCGCTAGCTGGCCTGGAATTGCCAAAGTACGTCGGGCAGTGTAGCCGGAGCGAAACGCTTACTGGGCAGGGATCAGCCCTTTGAACACCGATATTGCGGTTATACTTGCGCCCCCGCCTGCACGGCGGGTAGTCCCGGAGAGGTGGCCGAGCGGCTGAAGGCGCTCCCCTGCTAAGGGAGTATGGGTTGATAGCTCATCGAGGGTTCGAATCCCTCCCTCTCCGCCAAATGCCAATAAAAACAATAGATTATGTAGGCATCATCAAAATTCCAACCGCAAAAGTGCAATTCTTGGCCGCTCATATCTGGACGGCTTGCTACGAGTCGTGGAGAGTTCCCCACCCCATCCCTCCACAAAGCAACGGTCCTGACGCTACCGACAGGCGGCCGTGTAGCCCATTCAATCGCATGATCGCAAGACAGCGTGGCGCGTCGGCACCCCTTCATGGTTCCTAACCTACTTGAGCCCCAAATGGACTTGCTCCGAGAGGAGTTCGTTCTCGTCCAAGCCTGGAAGAAGACTGCTAGCTACATTCGGCACCACAACTGGTATTCGGACACGCTAGCGCTAGACCGTGCGGCGGTAGACCTCCCGCTGTTTCTGGGCGAGATTCGAGAGCGCCTACTGCCCGCTGCGATGTGGCAAAATGGTCCCTTGCGCATCGTGCCGGCCCCGAAGGCTCAGCAATGGACAGTCGACCGCTCGAAGGGTGTGTGGGAACCACGCAAGTCGGTCGCCACAGCCTCGGAGCCTGTCAGGAATTTTGTGTTTGTGAGCGATAGGATGTCCACAGGAGGGCA
>VXYS01000009.1:705000-720678 GCA_009845905.1 Gammaproteobacteria bacterium
TTTTCCCCGGGGCATTCCGCCCCCGGGAAAGTCCGCCTCTCCTGCATTTCGGTTTGTAGATCATGCGCCCGTTCGGCTATCGTTGCCGGCGGGTCGCCGAAATTGACTGCATCCCTGAAAGGGAGGAGGACTGGATGACTGCATACATCGTCGTTGCGGCGCGCGTGGACAAGCGCACCGAGGGTTTTATCGAGTATTCGAAGCGCGCCGGTGAGCTGACCAGCCGCTGTGGGGGCGAGTACATCGTGCGCGGTCCCGCCGAAACGGTCCTGGAGGGCGAGATGTGGGGCCAGCGCCCCTGCGTCATATCGCGCTGGCCTTCGCTGGAAGCCGCCAAGGCGTTCTGGAACTGCGAGGAATACCAGGAAGTGCTCAAGCCGCTGCGCGCCGACACCGGCCTCTACGACGTGGGCCTGTTCGAGGGCACCTGAGCGTCCGTTTTTACGCCGGCCACCGTCCAGGCGATGGGAATCAAGCGCGGATTTCCGCCCATCTTCGATTCGGGCGCACGAGTGCTTATTCTCGGATCCTTGCCGGGCGATGAATCGCTGCGCCGGCGACAGTATTACGGACATCCCCGGAACCAGTTCTGGGCGCTGATCGGGGCCGTTTTCGGGCGGGACTTGCCGCCCCTCGAGTATGAGCGGAAATGCGCATTCCTGCTGCGAAAGCGTATTGCCCTTTGGGACGTGCTGAAGGCGGCCGAGCGCCGCGGCAGTCTCGACACCGCCATTCGCAAGGAGCGCCCGAACGATCTGCCTGCGCTTTTCGGTGAATTGCCCGGCCTGCGCGCCGTTGCATGCAATGGCGGCAAGGCGCATCGATCGTTTCGCAGGCACTTTGGCGCCTGGCTGAATGAATATCCGGGCGAGATAGAGCTTTGCCGCTTGCCCTCCTCAAGCCCGGCCTACGCGGCCATGCCGCTTGAAGCCAAGGTTGGGCGCTGGCGGCAATTCCTGGACGCTGCGCTCGCGGATCCGTAGCGGATCCGCAGCGCGTGAATTGATAGCAATTTCTGCGAGGTAACTGTTGTGAAGATTGAAGGGTCTGTAGCGCTGGTGACCGGGTCAAACCGGGGCATCGGCCTGGGTTTCGTCAAGGTGCTGCTGGAGCGTGGCGCCAGCAAGGTTTACGCGACGGCGCGCGATGCCTGCAGCCTGCCGGACGTCGTGGATCTGGATCCATCGCGGATCACCGGCTTTGTCCTGGACATCGACGACGACGAGCAGCGCCGCTCGGTCGCCGAGCAGACGAGCGATACCAGCTTGTTGATCAACAATGCGGGAGTTCCCGGCAGCGAGAACGAGGATGAGCGGCGCTTCCTGCGCGCCAGCAGTCTTGACGACGCCCGCCGGTTGATGGAAACGGACTGCTTCTCGCCGATCGAAATGTGCCGCCTTTACCTGCCGAACATGGTAAAGCGGGGCGAGGGCGGCGTGATCAACATCCTCTCGATCGGCGCGATCTTCTGCCTGCCCACGCACGCGAGCTATTGCGCCGCCAAGGGCGCGCAGGCCCTCATGACCATGGGTCTTCGCGCCGACCTGGACGGCACCGGCGTGGACATCGCCGGTGTCTACACCGGCGGCGTGAGAACCCGCATGTCAGCCCGCGATATTCCGACGTTGCTTACCCCGGAAGAGCACGCAAGGGACGTGTTCGATGCCTTCGAGGCTGGTGAGCGGCATATTTTTGCCGGCCTGGGCGCCGGCGAAATGCGCGACACGATCCTGGCGGACCCCGGCGCCTTTGAGCAAAAGCAGATCGAACGATTCCGCAATCCCGAGACCGCCTGGGATTAACGGTTCTTCCAGCGCCACCAGAGGACGGGGCCCGTAAGCACCAGCAGGATAGCCAATCCGCCCACCAGGTCGTTGATCCACTTGAACTGCTCGTGAATGATGTTGCCGGTGTGCACGTCCACGACGAACAGGTAGAAGGTGGCGCCGGACAATTGCGGTGACTTCATTTCCGTCAGTGCGAAATCGCCGGACGGCCGCTCCCTGTAAAACCCCCTGCTGTTCTTCAGATGGATGGCCGAGTCGAGCCAAACGCCGTCGCTTATCATGGTCGCCGGCCCGCTGATCTGCGACCAATCGCTTGCACCGTCGCGCCGCTGAAGGTGGATTCCACGGTTATTGCTGAAGAACACGCGGTCCCGTACGCGGAACAGGTTGCCGCCCTGGTCGCCGATGTCCGAGTCGCCCCGCCAGGTTCTGCCGCCATCAGCCGTGTGCAGGAGGCCGAGCCGGGTGCTGACGCTTAGCCGCCGAGGCTCCCCCGGATACGCCACGACCTGCTCCAGTTCCTCGCCGAGCGAGCGGTACTGATAGGCGGGCGGCAGGGACGAGCGCTCCATCGGCACGTCCCGCGCCCAGTTTCCGAAGCCGACAACGTGATCCAGGATGATTCCGGTCACGCTCAGGTAAACGATCGGTATGAGCGCCAGCAGGCCGAACACGGTGGCGTGGGTGCGGTACAGCCATCGGTGTGTCTCGCGGCGCACCCTGGGGCCCGGTCCGGACCGCCGCCGCCACCGCCACGGAAGGAACCAGTAGAGAAAGCCGCTGACCGCCAGCACCGCCATCGCCAGTCCGCCCAGGTCGTTGATCAGCGTTGAGGCCGTGCGGCCGAAGATTCCGTAGCCGAAGTGAAGGTCGAAGACGAAATCATAGACACTCACCTGTTCCGGAAGTCCGGTCACCGTGACCTGATCCAGATTCAGCCATTCAATCCGGGAGGGGTCGGCGCGGCTGATGCGGAAAATGCGCTCATGGCCCACCACCCCGACCAGTTCATCCGGTCGGCTGCCGCTGGCAAGGCTGTCGATGCGCGTCCCTTCCAGTGCGAAGCGCTCGATGCCCAGGCCCTGTTCGGTCGTTCGCCACAGCCCGTCGTCGGTGGCCACGACCATTCCTTCGAGGCTGCCGTCGCCCGGGCGAACGAAGCGCAGCACCTGCGGCTTTTCGCCGCCGGGAAAGGCAACGTCGCGCCAGTTTTCGCCGCCGTCTTCGGTCAGCCACAGTCCGCGCTCGGAACCGCCCAGCCAGCGGTCCGGCCGTGCTTCGTCCACCGCAACGTAGCGCATGACCGTGGCGGGCAGCAGGCGCGCGACTCTCGTTGACAGCCAGGATTCGGGTACGGTCAGCTGCCGCTGCCAGCGCCACTCGTCGTGGTCCAGCAGGATTCCGCTCACGCCAAGTACCAGCAGCCAGGCGCCCGCGGCAAGCCCCGCCCACTTGTGCAACGTCAACAGTGCACGGTTGAACGGCGTGCGCCGCTTTGGTCCACTTTTGCGACTCACTGGATCGCCCTACACTTGTCTCCGATTGCCTCCGTCGGGGAAGTTATCGAAACTCCCGGGGTGCGTTTCGAGCGTAAGATACACGGTCTCCTGAGGGTTCTCCTCCGACTTGGGCGTTTCCGGACGGCTGGTAAGCTTTGGGGGATTGAAGACGGGGGTTGAATGAAAGGTAGCCGGCTTACGCTGGTACTGATGGGCGTGCTGACCGCGCTGTTCGTGCTGCGCGTATGTGCACAGCTCGTGCAGGCGTTGTTCCCCGTGGACTGGATTCCGGAGTTCGATGCCTGGCAAAGCGGCGTGCTGCCGTACCCGGTCCTGCTCGCCGGCCAGTTCGGCATTATCGGGTTGATGAGTTTTGTGCTGCACAGGGTGCGCAACGGCACGATACGGGCAAGGCCCTGGAAGTATCGGGTTTGTCTTGTTTTCGGCGGCGCCTACTTTGCCGTCATGGCTTTTCGCTGGTTGGCCGGCCTGACGTTTCTGGCCGATCAGGCCTGGTTCGCGAAGTCGCTGCCGGCCTTCTTTCACCTGGTTCTCGCCTCGTTCGTTCTGTTGCTTGGCCTGCATATCCGCCGGCGGAAACGAAACCCGAAAATCTTCAGCTACTCCCCGCGCGGCTAGGGACCCCCCGGCCTGCCGGCGATCCGGTTTGCTTTTACCCGAGCGGTCTTTCACAATGTCGCCGCCCGGTTTCGGGGCCGCCGGACCGCCAGGAATCCATTGAAAGCGCAATGAACCAGTCAGCGCCGCACGTCGAGTACCTCGCAGTGCACAAGCGCTACGCGGAGTCGGACTGGGTCGTGCGCGATCTCGACCTCGAGTTGAATCGCGGCGAGTTCCTGACGCTCCTGGGCCCGTCGGGTTCCGGCAAGACGACCTGCCTGATGATGCTGGCCGGTTTCGAACCGCCGACCAGCGGCGATATACGCATCAACGGAGTTTCGGTTGCCGGCTTGCCGCCGGACAAGCGGGGCATCGGCGTGGTCTTTCAGAATTACGCGCTGTTCCCGCACATGAGCGTGGGTGCAAACCTGGCCTTTCCCCTGGAAGTGCGCGGCCTGAGCTCCGGGCAGCGCCGCGAGCGCGTCGCGCGGGCGCTGGAGCTCGTGCGCCTGGAGGACTTTGAGGACCGCCGGCCGAACCAGCTGTCCGGCGGACAGCAGCAGCGCGTGGCCATAGCGCGGGCGCTGGTGTTCGAACCGGAACTCGTGCTGATGGACGAACCGCTGGGCGCCCTGGACCGGCGCCTGCGAGAGCAACTGCAATACGAAATCCGGCGCATTCAGCGGCAGCTCGGAGTCACCGTGCTGTACGTGACGCACGATCAGCAGGAGGCCATGGCGATGTCCGACCGCGTGGCCGTTTTCCGGGCCGGCCGGATAGAACAGGTGGCGACACCGGAGGTCCTGTACGAGGAACCGCAGAGGCCCTTCGTGGCCAGCTTTATCGGCGAGAACAACCTGCTGAAGGGGCGGATCGTGTCGGTGGAACGCGGAGTGTGCGAGGTGGAAGTGGCGGAACAGCGTTTGCAGGCCGCCCACATCGCCGACCTGCCTCCGGGCAGCGAAACGCTGGTCGCCATTCGCCCGGAAAGGGTCAACATCGCGCCGCTGTCGATGCAGTATTCGAACGAGTTCAACGCCCTGGTGGAGGACATCAGCTTTCTCGGCGATCATCTGCGCGTCCGGCTGGAGGTTTGCGGCAGTTCGGATTTCATCGCCAAGATCCCCAATATCGTGGGTCATGGCGGCATTCTGCCGGGCGACCGGGTTCGAATCGGCTGGGGTGCGCTGGATTGCCGGGCGCTCGAGGCCGCAACCTATTGAGAGAAGAGACGGGAGCATTACGTGAGTGAGCATTTGCTGAAAATATCCCGGTCGGGGGCTGCAATGGCGGCAGGACGCTGGCTGGCGCTGGTCCTGCTGGCGTCCGCGGGCGCCGTGTCGGCGCAATCGATCACGGTGGTTTCCTGGGGCGGTTCGTATGCGCGGGCCAGCCAGGAGGCCTACCACAAGGCGTTTACCGAGGAAACCGGCATCGAGGTGCTGCTGGAGGACTACAACGGCGGTCTGGCGCAGATCCGGGCGCAGGTGGATGTCGGCGCCGTGCATTGGGACGTCGTGGACATGGAGATGCCGGATGCGCGCCTGGCCTGCGACGAGGGTCTCATCGAACTGATGGATCTTGCGGATCTGCCGGCGGGCGTGAACGGCGAATCGGCCGAAGACGACTATCCGGCCGAATCGGTCTCCGAATGCGGCGCCGCGATGCTGTTCTATTCGACGGTCTTCGCCTATAACCGGAATTTTCTGCAAGGCACTGCGCCGGAAACCATTGCGGACTTCTTCGATCTGGAAAAGTTTCCCGGCCGCCGTGGCATGCGCCGCTCGCCGCTGGTGAACCTCGAATTCGCGCTGGCGGCCGACGGCGTGGCGCTGGACGAGGTGTACCGGGTTCTGGATACACCCGAAGGCCTGAACCGCGCTTTCCGCAAGCTCGATACGATCAAGGACCAGGTGGTGTGGTGGGAAGCCGGCGCTCAGCCCCCGCAGTTGCTTGCCGACGGCGAAGTGATCATGAGCACCGCCTACAACGGCCGGATCTTCAATGCCCAGGTGCTGGAAGACCAGCCGTTCGTGATTGTCTGGGACGCCCAGGCGCTCGACAGCGGGCTGCTGGCAATCGTCGCCGGCACGCCGCGCTATGAAGCGGCCAGGCAATTCGTGCTATTCGCCAACCGTCCGCGCTCGATCAGCAACATCAGCCAGTACATCTCCTATGGTCCGGTGCGCGTTTCCGCCCGCGCGCTGGTGGACAGGCATCTCGAGACCGGCGTCGTGATGGAGCCGCACATGCCCACCTCGCCGGAGAACCTGAAGCGGTCCCTGCAGCTGGACTGGCGCTGGTGGAGCGAGAACCGCGACGAGATGTACGAACGATTCAGCGCCTGGCTGGCCCGCTGACGCAGAGCTCATAAAGCCTTGAAACGGTTCCTGCCCGGCATGCACGCGGCGCCGCGGCTGCGCGCCCTGGCGCTGGTCCTGCCGCTTCTGGCCTTCGTAACGCTCAGTTTCGTCGTTCCGCTGGCGACGCTGCTGGGCAAGAGCGCGTATCAGCCGGAAGTCTCGCAGGTTTTTCCGGAAACGATGAACGTGCTCGCCGAATGGGACGGCGAAGGGCTGCCCCCCGAGGCCGCTTTCGCCGCCATTGCCGGAGAGCTGACCAAGGCGCTGGACGAGCGCACGCTGCCGCGAGTGAGCGGCGCCATCAATCGTGTCCAAAGCGGCATGCGCGGAGTGCTCAATCGGACCGCGCGGCGGTTGGCAAGGACCGACTTCGCCGGCACCTGGCGGGAGACTCTGGCGGGAATCAGCGGCGACTGGCTTCAGCCGCGTACCTGGCTCGCAATCCGGGAGGCCGGCGCGCGTTTTACCCTGCGGCATTACCTGCAGGCCCTCGATCTCGAACTCAAGGAGGACGGCAGCATCGGCCTTCGCCCGGACGACAGCCGGGTCTACACACCGCTGATGTGGCGAACCCTGCTGGTAAGCCTGGGCGTGACGCTGCTTTGCCTGCTCATCGGCTACCCCATCGCCTACATGGTCGCCAATTCACCGCCCAGGCGAAGCCGTTTGCTGTTGCTGCTGGTGCTGGTCCCGTTCTGGACTTCGTTGCTGGTGCGCACCACGGCCTGGATCGTGCTGTTGCAGCGCCAGGGCGTAATCAACGGTCTGCTGGTTGGTCTCGGCATCCTGCCCGACGACGCCCGGCTACAGATGATCTACAACATGACCGGCACCTTCGTGGCAATGACCCACGTGCTGCTGCCGTTCATGGTCCTGCCGCTGTACTCGGTGATGCGGTCGATTCCCTCGTCGCACATGCCGGCCGCCGTTTCGCTGGGCGCTTCGCCGCTGGAGGCGTTCCGGCGGGTCTACCTGCCGCAGACCCTGCCCGGGATCGGCGCCGGTTCGCTTCTGGTGTTCATTCTTGCAATCGGCTACTACATCACGCCGGCGCTGGTGGGCGGGCGCACCGGGGAGCTGATTTCCAGCCAGATCGCCTATCACGTGCAGACGTCCCTGAACTGGGGACTGGCGGCGGCTCTGAGCAGCATCCTGCTGGTGGCCGTGACCGTCCTGTATCTGATCTACAGCCGCGTGGTCGGCATCGAACGGATGAGGCTGGGCTGAGATGAAGACAATTCCGGGAAGGCGGTTGGGACGTTACGGCTTGAATGCGTTTTGCATTGCGGGCTTCGTTTTCCTGGTGGCGCCGATCCTGGTGATCGTGCCGCTGAGTTTCAACGCCGAGCCCTACTTCACTTTCACCGAGGGCATGCTGCGCCTGGACCCGGAAGCCTGGTCCCTGCGCTGGTACAACGCGATCGTGGACGACGAGGCATGGAGCCGGGCGCTCGTCAACAGCCTGCTGATCGGCAGCGCGTCCACGATACTGGCGACCACCCTGGGTACGCTCGCCGCGCTCGGCCTGGCCAGTCCGTCCATGCCGGGGCGCAGCCTGGTCACGGCGGTGCTGATATCGCCCATGATCACGCCGATCATCATCGTGGCGGTCGGCGTGTTCTTCTTCTACTCGGGTCTCGGCCTGGGTCAGACGCATGCGGGACTGATCCTTGCCCATGCGGCGCTGGGCGCGCCGTTCGTGGTGATCACCGTGACCGCCACGCTGGCCGGGTTCGATCGCACCGTGCTGCGGGCGGCCGCCAGTCTCGGCGCCGGGCCCATGCGGCGCTTCTTCCGTATCCAGTTGCCGCTCATCTCCCCGGGGGTCTTCTCCGGTGGCCTGTTCGCATTCGCCGCCTCGTTCGACGAAGTCGTCGTCGTGCTGTTTCTCGGGGGACTGGAGCAGCGCACGATACCGCGCCAGATGTGGGCCGGCATACGCGAACAGATCAGTCCCGCGATTCTGGCCCTGGCCGTGTTCCTGATCGCCTTCGCCGTCGTTGTCCTGCTGACCGTGGAATGGCTGCGGAATCGTTCCGCTGCCGCGCAAAGATCGGTACATTAGTCCTCTGTGACCGAAAGCAACCTGAGTACGCGGGGTCGGCTCGTCGCCGCCTCGGCCTATCCGGTCGTCATGGCGCTGGCCTGCGCTTCGTTCGCGGGGTTTTCCCTGCTGGGCCTGACCGCTGCGCTGAGCGCATACGCGGCCGTGCTGCTTGGAGCGGTCCTGATCACCTGGCATGAACTCATGCTCCCGTACCGGCGGGCCTGGAAGCCGGCCGCCCCGGAGGTGGGCTCCGACGCGATGTTTCTGGGCGCGGTGCAGATCGGCGTGCCGCTGCTGCTGAGCGTTACGCTGGTGGTGGCGCTGGCGGACTGGTTGCGCGCCCAGGGTCTGATCGTCGCGGATGTCTGGCCCCATCAATGGCCTGTCTGGGCACAGGCGGCGCTGATGATGCTGGCCGCGGATTTCGGACGTTACTGGCTGCATCGCGCCTTCCACAAGTTCTCTCCGATGTGGCGGCTGCACGCGGTGCATCACTCGCCGCACCGCTTGTACTGGGTCAACGTCGGCCGGTTCCATCCACTGGAGAAAGCCATCCAGTACTGCCTGGACGCACTGCCGTTTGCGCTGGTCGGCGTATCCGGCGAAGTCCTGGCGGCGTATTTCGTCTTTTACGCCGTCAACGGCTTCTATCAGCATTCCAACTGCCTGGTGCGGCTGGGCCCGCTGAATTACCTGATCGCCGGGCCCGAGCTTCATCGCTGGCATCACTCAGAACTGCCGGAGGAATCCAACAACAACTTCGGAAACAACCTCATCGTGTGGGACCTGCTGTTCGGCACCCGGTTCCTGCCCGAAGACCGCGAGGTCGGACCGCTGGGCCTGGTGAACCGCGCCTACCCGATGGGGTTCTGGGCGCAGATGCGAACGCCCTTCATGCCGGACCTTGAAGGCGCTGCCGGCAACCAGTGACCGAAGAACGTCCGCCGCTCAAGTACGCAGCGCTGCGCGCCGCCCTGGCGTTCAGGTTTGACGGCCGGCATCAGTCGCTGCTCAATGCCACGGGCAATCCGCGAGCCGCACAGAACGCGCTGTTGCGCCGGATCCTGGTTACGAATGCCAACACGCATTTCGGGGCCCGCCACAATTTCAGGCAAATCCGGGATCCGGGGGCTTATAGGCAGGCGGTCCCGACCAAGACCTACGAGGATCTGCGCAAGTACGTGGAGGTGCAGGACCGGACGGGACAACCGTACCTCACCGCCGACCGGCCGGTCTATTACCATCGCACCAGCGGTACGCTCGGGGCGGTCAAGGACATTCCCGTAACCAGCGCCGGCCTCGGCCGGGTAAAGGAGAACCAGCAACTGTTCGCGTACTCGGTGGCGCGGGGCACCCGGGCTTTCGAAGGCCGGGTGCTGGGGATCACCGGACAGGCAATAGAGGGACTGATGCCGTCCGGGCTGCCGTATGGCTCGGCTTCGGGCCTTTTGTACAAGCGGATGTCGAAACTGGTCCGCAGGAAGTACGTATTGCCGCCGGAAATCGCGGATATTCCCGATTACGATCTGCGCTACTTCGCCACCGCGGCATTTGCGCTTGCCGAGCGCAACGTAACCGGCATCGGGACGGCCAACCCCTCCACGCTGGTGCGGATCCTCGACCTGATCCAGAGCGAGCCGGAGGCCCTGATCAAGGCTGTCCACGAGGGCCGGCTGCCCCAGGGGGCCAACCTGCCCGCCGACAGCGCGCTGACCCCGGATCGCGGGAGGGCGCGCGAGCTGGAAGGCCTGCTCGCCGAGAAGGCCGCGCTCGACTACGGGGCCATCTGGCCCAACCTCAGGGCGATCATGACCTGGACCGGGGGCAGTTGCAGCGTGCCGCTTCGACGGCTGGCCGATTCCATTCCGGCCGGAACTTCGATCATCGAACTGGGTTACATCGCCAGCGAATTCCAGGGCACGATCAATATCGATGCGGCCGAAAACGTCTGCGTCCCGACTTTGCTGGACAACTTCTTCGAGTTCGTGGAGCGCGAGGCCCGGGAGGCGGGCAGCAAGGATTTTCTGCTGCTCGACGAACTGGAAGAGGGCGGCGAGTACTACGTTTTCGTCACCACCCAGGACGGCCTCTACCGCTACGACATGAACGACATCGTGCGGGTAACGCGCATGCTAAACGCAACGCCCTGTCTTGAGTTCGTGCAAAAGGGCAAAGGGGTGACGAGCATTACGGGCGAGAAACTCTACGAGAAGCAGGTGCTGGACGCCGTGATGGCGGCGACGGGCCGCCTGGGCGTTTCGCCGAATTTCTTCGTCATGCTGGCCGATCCGGAAGCGGCAACGTACACGCTGTACCTGGAAGCCTCTCGGCGTGAAACGTTTGAATCATCGGAACTCGCCGATGCCGTCGACCGTGGATTGTGCGAGGCCAATATCGAATACGACAGCAAGCGCGGCAGCGGACGGCTGGCCCCGGTCGAGATCAAACGGCTGCGTCCGGGAACCGGCGGCGAATTCCGCGCCGACCGGGTGGCCGCGGGGCAGCGCGACTCGCAATTCAAGTACCTGCACCTGCAGTACGCACACGAATGTCCGTTCAACTTCGGCGCGCATGCGGAACCGGTTTGAGTGCCAGGCGGCCGGTCATGCGCATCGAAGGCCTTGACGCCTATCGGTTTCCCGTGCCGTTCAGAATGGTGTTCCGGCACGCTTCCGCGAGCCGCTCGGAATCCTCCAACGTCATAGTCGCCGCCCGGGCACCTGACGGAGTGACCGGCTACGGCGAAGGTTGCCCGCGCGAGTACGTGACCGGCGAGAGCGTAGATACGGCCGTGGCGTTTATCACGAAACACAAGCTGTCATTGATCCGGCATGTTGAGGGTCTGGGCGGACTTCTTGCTTGGATTCAGGCACATGATGATGAAATCGACGCCAGTCCGGCCGCCTTCTGCGGGCTCGAGATTGCGGTCCTGGATTTGCTGGGCAAGTTTGAGCAACGGCCCATTGAGGATTTGCTTGGAGTGTCCCGCTTAACCGGCAGTTACAGGTATTCGGCTGTACTTGGCGAAGCGTCTCTCTCTGCTTACCAGCGGCAGGCGCAACAGTACTGGGAGATGGGATTTCGCGATCTCAAGGTCAAGGTGTCCGGCGACGCGAAGAAAGACCGGCGCAAACTGGCGCTGCTGACTGGTCAGGGCGACACCGATCTGCGGATTCGGCTGGACGCCAACAACCTGTGGCGCGATGCGGCCGACGCCATCGGCTACCTGAAGTCCCTGCGCACGCATGTCTTCGCCATCGAAGAGCCGTTGCGGAGCGGAGATCTGGAAGGTTTTCGACAGGTGGCCCGCGAATGCGCGGTCAAGGTCATTCTGGACGAAAGCCTGGTTCGAACAAGACAACTGAAGGCGCTGGACGATCCGGAGTGCTGGATCGTCAATCTCCGCGTGTCCAAGATGGGCGGCATCATCCGGTCGCTGGAACTGGCGCAAGAGGCGGTTCGTCGTGGTATCGGTCTCATCGTGGGCGCGCAGGTGGGCGAGACCAGCATCCTCACGCGCGCCTCGCTGGCGGTGATGAACGAGCATCGGCAGTCCCTTGTCGCCGCGGAAGGCGCCTTCGGCACACTTCTGCTGGAGCAGGACCTGACCGAGCCCTGCCTGATGTTCGGTCCGGAAGGGGCCTTGAAGGTTGGTAGCGTCCTGGATCCCGCGAGCCCCGGACTGGGCCTGGAAGTGCGCGAGGATCTCCTGATCCCCGCCTGATCCCGCTATTTTCGGAAGGCGGGAATGACCTCCTCGCCCATGAGGCGTATCGCTTCTTTCGGGTCCGGGCCCAATGGGCCGCCCAGGTTGACCTCGTTGATGCCGGCGTCCGCCAACTCATGGATCTGGTCGATAACTTCCGCGGGCGTTCCGGCAATACCCAATCGGAGCATTTCCGGAGTTACCCGGTCGCGAGCCTCCTCCATGCGCCCGGCGTCCACCAGTTCACGCAACGGAGCGAAGTCGTGGGCGCCGAGTCCAATGGTGCGCAATGCATGGTCCTCAAGATAGGGGCCGAAATAAGCGGCCAGGTTCTTCATGACCTCCGAGGCCGCTGCTTTCTCTGTTGACAGCGAAAGCCAGCCGCAGCCGGACACCACGTAGTCGGGCGTCGGATCCGGGCGCGCGGCCAGCCCTTCGCGTATCGGAGCGATCATCTGCTTCGCCGACGCGGGAGGCGTGATCATCGGCAGGCTGCCGTCGCCGATCTCGCCGCTCAGGCGCAGAAAGTCTTCGCCGAAGGCGGACAGATAGATCGGAATGTCGGGGCGCAGCGGCTTGAAGCGCAGGTAGCACTCCGGCCCCCACTGAAACACCTCGCCGTCGTACTCCATCACGTCCCCCCGCCACAGGCCGCGGATCAGGTGCACGGCTTCGCGATGACGCTGCAGGTAGTCGGATGCGTCGACACCGGCCCAGCCGATCATGTCCAGCGTGTGCAGGCCCATGCCGAGAATGAAACGTCCCCCGGAAAGCTCGTCCAGCGTCGCCGCGTACGTGGCCAGCTCCACGGGATGGGTGGTGTAGGGGTTGGTGCCTACCGATCCGATCCGAATGCGTTTGGTGGCGGTTGCGACTGCGGAAGTCGTTACCCAGGTGTGGCGCATGAAGGTGTCGTGCGGGAACCATACGCTGTCGAAGCCGGCCTTCTCGCCGGCGACCGCCAGGCGTACCAGGTCCGGCACGGAGCCCAGGTATTCGATCAGCCTCAAGCCGAAGCGCATGGCTCAGTCCAGGCGCGCGAACGTCGAAAGCTAAGCGTGAGCGGGGGGCGGCAATCCGTGCGTGCTGTCGGGCGGCTAGTAGTAGGCGGCTTCGGACTCAACCTTCGGGGAGTACTCGGCCAATTCCGGCGGCAGCACCGGATTCAGCTTGGCGTCCCAGCTGAACAGGTGTTCGCCGGGCTGGAAATCGGTCGACAGCGGACCGCCCTGGGTGCGGAAGAACAGCAGGTTGCCGGTCTTGGAGCCGAACGGCCCGTGGGGCATGCCGGGTGGCCTCCAGAAATAGGCTCCTGGTTTCATCAGGCCGGTGTCGCCGGTCAGATCGCCCGTGATCAGGTACATCTCCTCCACCACGGGATGGATCTCGATCACGTCGTTGCGCCACAGCGGAGGCGCCGAAAGCACCCAAGTCTGGTCCTGGGTATGCGGATCTTCGCGGCAGATGATGCGGGAGAACTTTCGGAACCCGTCCAGCATGCCGTCGCCCTCGTCCACGTCAACGCCGAGCTCGCGCAGACTGGTATCCAGCTTGGTGCCGAGCACGTCCACCTTCTCCACGAAGCGCTCCAAGTCGTCGTCCGGCCCTTCGCCGGCCGAAGTCTCCGGCACGCCGGACACGAATGTGAGAGCTACGGCGCCATTCCTGCTCGATGCGCTGTGCCGGGTGTGACCGGCCGGGATGTGGGCATAGCATAGCTCGCCGTACTCGACGCCGTTGATTTCGAGATCCCCGTCCAGGACCAGCAATTCTTCATCGGTGCCGAGGTGCTCGGCGGAAGGCCGCGACCAGCCGGCCGGATAACGAACCATCGTGCTGGCCGCGCCTGTCTCGTCGTCTTCGCTCAGGATCTTGACGGCCGCTCCGTCAAACCGTCCGCTCCACAGGTCTTCGCGCCAGGGAACCGCCTGCGACTGGATGAACTCGATATGTGGTCTGGCCATGGAAACCTCCCAATAATTCAGGCTCGCAAGAATGCCACAGATTTGCCGGAGGCACTATTGACGGGAGGTCGAAATGGCCTACAATTGCAAATCCTTTGGCGTATGGGCGCGTCGGGGATTTTGATCTTTTACAACGGCACGCAACTTGTGCGCGCCCGTCTTCGGCGGGCCGGCATAGAAGCGTGCGTCGTGCGCGGGTCTGTAGCTCAGTTGGTTAGAGCGCACCCCTGATAAGGGTGAGGTCGGAAGTTCAAATCTTCCCAGACCCACCAGGCTGGAACAGACCGTATTCGAAGGAGTGGCCGGGAACTTACGCGGCCTTTCCGCCGCCCCCGGGGCTGTAGCTCAGCCGGGAGAGCGTCTGCTTTGCAAGCAGAAGGTCGTCGGTTCGATCCCGATCAGCTCCACCAGATTCAAACGCGTGGCCTCATCGCCGCGCCGCACTTTTACAAACAGGATTGTTCCATTGCAAATATAGGCGGGTCCCGCTCCCAATGGGCAGGATTCGCTTGCAATGTTGAACTTGTGGGAACTGCATTCGCGTGGTTATTTCACACGCCCCGAACAGTCTCCTTGAGGGGAATGTTTCGGGTGACGTGGTTTAAGTAATCAAGCGCACATGGTGGATGCCTGGGCGGCAGAAGGCGATGAAGGACGTTGTAGCATGCGATAAGCCTCGGGGAGCCTGCAAACTGGCTTTGATCCGGGGATTTCCGAATGGGGAAACCCGGCCGTTTACGGTCATTGCGCACTGAATACATAGGTGCGTTAAAGCAAACCCGGGGAACTGAAACATCTAAGTACCCGGAGGAACAGAAATCAACCGAGATTCCCCCAGTAGCGGCGAGCGAACGGGGAACAGCCCAGTTCACCGGAATCACATCAAAACCTAGCAAAACAGACTGGAAAGTCTGGCCAAAGAAGGTGATAGCCCTGTATGCGAAAGGATGCGATGTGTGGGTGACGAAGAGTAGGGCGGGGCACGTGCAACCTTGTCTGAACATGGGGGGCCCATCCTCCAAGGCTAAATACTCTCTGCCGACCGATAGCGAACTAGTACCGTGAGGGAAAGGTGAAAAGAACCCCGGTGAGGGGAGTGAAATAGAACCTGAAACCGTGTGCGTACAAGCAGTGGGAGCCTGGTCTTCGGACCGGGTGACCGCGTACCTTTTGTATAATGGGTCAGCGAGTTACGTCTCAGTGGCAAGCTTAACCGTGTAGGGTAGGCGTAGGGAAACCGAGTCTTAAATGGGCGATCGAGTCGCTGGGAGTAGACCCGAAACCAGGCGAGCTATCCATGGCCAGGGTGAAGGCAGGGTAATACCTGCTGGAGGCCCGAACCGGGTAATGTTGAAAAATTATCGGATGAGCTGTGGATAGGAGTGAAAGGCTAATCAAGCCTGGAGATAGCTGGTTCTCCCCGAAAGCTATTTAGGTAGCGCCTCGTGTATCACTACCGGGGGTAGAGCACTGTTTCGGCTAGGGGGTCATACCGATTTACCAAACCGATGCAAACTCCGAATACCGGTAAGTGCAGCACGGGAGACACACGGCGGGTGCTAAGGTTCGTCGTGGAAAGGGAAACAGCCCAGACCGCCAGCTAAGGTCCCCAAATTACGGCTAAGTGGTAAACGAAGTGGGAAGGCCCAGACAGCCAGGAGGTTGGCTTAGAAGCAGCCATCCTTTAAAGA
>VXYS01000010.1:0-84657 GCA_009845905.1 Gammaproteobacteria bacterium
GGCGGAGGTGGAGGCGGAGGAGGCGGGGGTGGTGTGGGCCTTTGCGACCCACCGCCTCCGCAGGCGTCCAGCGCGAGCGCCAGCGCGGGCAGAATGAGAATATCCGCACGAGACGGATTTTCCCGGCGCCGGCGTATCGCCTGTTCCAGGCGCGCCTGCACGAGTTGAATCACGGATCCTGATGTAGACATGAGCTTGCCTCCTTACCGAGCAAGATCAATGGGTCGGATCGGCTGCCAGCCGGTCACCGCGCTGTTGAGGGATTCCGACTCCGTCCCCCGGATTTCGTAGTCGTTGCCGGCGTCCGACGCCGTCGAGCCGAACACCACGAAATACCCCGTGTCCTTCCGCAGCGTGGCGCTCGCCGGCACGCTCGCGGCGTTGAAGCCGGGGGAGATCGCCACGGTGGCGCCTTCCCCGTCCTTCAGCGACAATGCGCTCAGGGTCGCGTCGGTGGAGGCGGCGTTGGCAACGGCGGCGGCAGAGCAAAGGAAGGCGGTCAGCACGCCCCGCGATAAGGACGACCACCCGACAGGGATCCAGCGGTCCCGGCGACGCTGCCCGCCTTCCGTTGCTCTGCCGCCGCCGAAAAAGCCCGCACGGCACCGGACCCCGACAGCGTCCACGCCGAAAGCCCCCCTGCTTCCCGCTTGAAATCGGAGCGGGTCGCGAAACCGGCACGGAAGTCAATGGCCATGACGGTGCGCACGATAGCGGAAATGCGTGCCTTGGCGCGTCCCCTAAATTGGGTAAACCCGTCGCATCTCGCGGACCAACGGTCCGAACGAACGGGGTTGTCTACAAGCCTGAATTGCGCACCGGTTTCGGCTCGGGATTGCGCGCGGCCGTCGGGCGATGTCCCGGGGGACCGGTCGGGGGCCGAAAACGGGCCGGGCCGGGAACGGCGGGGACGCGCGATCGGAAAGCAGCGGCGACCTCAGCGCGGGTTGCGTTCGGACCCGGAGGGAGATCAGGGCCTCTTCGGATGCCTCGCGGGTCGGAAGCCGGCCAGGCCCTTGCGCCTTTGCCGGCAGACGTGGAAGCAATCCCGAACGGGACGGTCGCCGGCTGGCCAGACGGCGCCCCCGCACGGGCGCGGCTACTCGCCGGTTCGCTTTCGCCCGGAGCGCGGACTCGCGGCCGCGCCGTCCCAGGGCCGGGCGCATCTCGCCGGCATCGTCGCGGAGCGCCACCTGCCCGCGGCCTGGATTTCCGCAAGCGAAACGCCCCACCGGTCGCTACGGGGACCGCCGCGCTCCGCGCATCGCCAGTACAGGCCGAAACGGCTGCCCCTGCGCGTCGTGGGTCCTGTCGGCCGGTGGACACAATTCGCAGGATTCATCAGGCCAGCAGGCATTCGGCGCTGATGCCACGACCGCGCAATCCGCTGGCGTACAACCTGCAACAACCGGATAGCTCGCTGGGCTACACCCACCCGTACGCGGCGCGGAACCGCCTGATCGGGTGCTTTTGCCTCAGCTCCGGCGGACCGGTTCCGGAGGGAAGATCAGGGACTTTGGAAACCCGAAGAAAATTTGGAAAACGTTCTCAAAGTGGCCATTGATTAAGGTTTGTTAACTGTATTTATTGAACCTAATTCTCCTCGCCGTACGTGTGTTCCCGAGCGATGGTTCCGGGGGCTTTACCTCAAAGTCCCGCTCAGTCTGTAGGAACTAACCTCGCTGCAGGGCCCGGGCCTGGGCGGCAAACGCCGGACCGCGAGTGGGGCAGTTCTTTTGTCACAATCGCGGAGGGTCCAAGGGGCCTGATATACTTGTAGTGGTGTTTTCCCCTCTGCTGGGGATGTTTCAGCACCGAAATCGTTCGTAGCGTTACAGCGCCACCAGAGCGATGTCGTTTCCCCACTTGCCGACAGAGGGGTGAAAGTAGTCGGTGCACACCCCCGCACGCGGGGGTGTGCTTTTTTTGGTGCTGTCATCCTTGAGAGGATGCAGGTAGAACACGGCGAATATGAGCTAGAGCAATAGTCGACGCTGTCCTGTACGTGCCGATACCGCCGGTCAAGGTCAGCGGATCTCGGTCTGCTACGGAGCCAAAATCTTGGCTGGCCGGGAAGGAGTTCGGGCGCAATTCCCCATAGAGGCCGGAGGCGATCTGAAGCGTCACCATGGCGGAGCGGGTCGGGGAGGAAGCGCAACGATACGGGCCGCTGAACAAGCAGATCCATGGTAACTCTGGCGGGGGAGCCGGACTCTCTTTGGCTGACCCGCTACGAGGATGAATCCGCTTCGCAATCCACAGCTTCCGGGTGATGCCTGCCGCCGAGAACTGGATCCGGAATGACTTTCCCTGTGCTTCTTCTGGGCATTGGATCCACGCCCGCATTGAGGAAGCTTCGGATCAAATTGAGTGCCGCGCTTGTGCTACGCTTGTCAGTAGGAGTAATCGCGCAGGAAGCCTAAGTCGGGCTACCTGCCGAATGTAATAGCCGTGAAACCGGTGCGCGGGTAGCTCCCGCCGCCGTGGCGAATAAGCAGGGTTTTCCGCTAATTCCTGCGTGATTACTCCACGGCCCGGCACCTTGCCGGGAATTTCCATTGCAGATACTTGGAAAGAGACACGGCATTGCGCAAGTTTTTCTTTATCGCTATCAGCGCATTGGCGCTGACCGCCTGCGGATCCTCCGGCGGCACCGACAATCCGCCCGCGCCGCCGGCCCCGGTCGCGCCGCCTCCGCCGCCGCCCGAACCGACGTTCGAGGAACGCCTGGCGGACTTGGCAGCGTTCGATCCGAACCCCTGCCGTGCGCTTACCCCGGGGTTCGAGGCGCTCGGAGGTTGGCTTAAGAACGACGGGCGCGAGTTGGGCAATTCGCGGGTGTGGATCGGCGATTACGGGACACATGATGTGGCCCACACGCCAGAGACGCATGGTGCAGGCGTATGGGCCACATTCACCGACTGCGCGGTGCGCTCCTCCGAATCGCAGTATCACGACTACGACGCAGATGGTGACGATACGGTGGGGCCGTACTATCGGGCACTTGCGGAACACGGCGAGGATCTGATCAGTTCCGTTTCAGGCGCTCCCGATTACGAGGATATTCCCTTACCGGAACCCGGCGAATGGGGGCCGAACTGGAACAGCCCCGGAATATTGGGACGACGCCATGACGGTACCCATGAAGGGCAGCGGGCACTGATCGTGCAAGCGGCAAGCAACGATAGCCGCGTGCGCACGCCTAACCTCCAGACTCCCGAGTTTCAACTGGCTCTACGGCACACGGACATCGTACTGTGGATCATTGTCGGAGGCTACGTGGGCGACGGCACAAGTCGCACACCCTCCGCAAGCAGTTCCATCTGCGGGGCGGCCGACCCGCTGTGCCTGTTTGCACCGTGGGGCCACGCCGGTCGCGCAGGCACGTCGCACGCCACCCCCCAGGTTTCCGCCGCCCTCGACACCGTCTGGACGGTGTGGCCGGACATGGACATCCTGGATCTCCGCAACCTGGCGTTCGACTGCGCCGAGAACATGGCTGCGCGCGACGGTGACACGTCCACCGAGCGCACGTTCTCCTATTCCAACGGTCGCGAGTTCACGTCCACGACCAACTCGACCTGGGGCCACGGCATCCTGTCGCTGACCTGCCTGTTCACGCCCAACGGCGGCTTGATGGATCCCACCACCGGTGATGCGATCGCCGGCGGCATCTTCGGCCCGATCGCCGGCCCGATCACCGGCGCGACCATCACCGGCGCGGACTACACGGGCCGGACGTTCGGCCACGGGTTCGCCCGTCCGGTGGCGCGCGAGAACTTCGCATTGGCCGCTACGGCGAATCTAAGCGCCGTACAGCGCCGAAACGGGATATACGGCGTGTCCCACGCGGCAGGCGCGTATCAGGGCAGGCTGCTCGAAAACGGTGCGTTCCACATGGACCTGGCGGCCGCCGGCAATGCGATCGGCGCAACGGCGGGCTGGCGACAGGGAGGGTTCACGTTGCGCACCGGCCTTGCCATGCAGCCGGAAGGCGCCGGATCCCTGACCGGATCGAGGGCGTTCCGGGCGCCATCGACCGTGTCCGCGGCGATCACCGCGGCGTACGGCAGGGCGCTGCGTCACGGGCTGTCCGCGCATCTGCAGGCCGACCACTGGCGGACGCTGGCGAGTGCCGGGCGCAGCCTGTGGGAGAACGCGAGCCTGCGCGAGTCGCGGCTTTCCGCGGCGCTGATCCGAAGGGCAGGGCGCCATGAGTTCGCGCTGCAGGCCGTATGGCGCTCGGGTCTGTCCGGGTCGCTGGGCGTGGACGGGCGCAGCTGGGCGCTGAGTCCGCAGGCCGAGTCCGGCGTGTGGCTGACCTGGAGGATGTGGCGATGACAAGTCCAACACACTGGTCCGGGAACAAGGCGGTGCTGACATGACGGCGAAAAAAGTACGGACCGACAACCCCCTCACCCGTGAAGAAATTCGGCGGGAACTCATGAGACAGTTGGGCTGGTCACGCCGCGCCGCCACCGTTTTCCTGGAAGAGCTGTTCAACGAAATGGCCGAAAGGCTGGCCGCCGGCGAGGAACTGTCGTTCCGCGGCCTGGGAATCTTTGGCCAGCGCGTCCTCCCGGCGCGCCGGCTACACGGAGCGCTCGCCGGGAAGAGCCTGCCCGCAAGAAGGCAGATCATTTTCCGCCCCGCGACCTCGCTTCGCAAAAAGCTGCGGGAGCGGGCCCGCATCCACTTCGCCGCCCAACGGGAGCGTATGAAGGTTAAAAGCCGTGATTCCCAGAAATAAAATTTGGGCCAGCCGATCAATTCCACTCAGGCGAACAGCCTGGAGCTTAGAGGCCAGACCACCTACAGGAGGTATTTATGCCCGAAATTAACCCCGATCGTATACGTTGCCTGACGCCGGAGGACCTGCGAACCTTCTATCCGCACGCCCTCAGGATGGCGTTGGACGTCATACTTCGGTCGTTCGAGTCGGACTCGACGGCGGCGCCCTACATGCAGGCCATGCGCGCGCAACTGGCAGGGATGAGCCACCATGCGGTGGATCCGGAGGGCACCTTCGAGGAGACCGTTGTGATGTCGATGAGTATTCTTCGCCGGATGGGCCTGGATGGGGACAAGCCGCTGTTCGAGATCGATCTGTCAGAGTGGTCGGAGAAGGCATCGTTCGATGACCAAGAGCTCCAGTTGGCGGTGCTCTACAAGGGCGACCTGCGCGCCCTCGCACTGGCTCTGTGGATGACGCTGGACGCGCTCGTCCAGGGCGAAGGGCGCTACGCTGTGGATCGAAGCGAGTACGAGGGCGAAGCGCGGGCCATGCTCAACGAGGCCGTTTCGCTGATGCCCAGGATGTCGATCAACATGGCGGAGGCCGCGCCACTTCACTGACGGCGCAGCACCACCGCGGCCGAGCCGCGACGACACGACCAGCGGTACGTGGAGGGGCTAGGCGGCATGGTTTCGCAAGCGGATTTCGATGCGCTGTTCGACGCGCCGCTGCCCGATCCCCGCGACCTGTGCCGGGCGCAGGGCAAGGCGTTCGTTCACATGCGCGAGGACGATGACGAGCACGTCTATAGCGAGTTGCCCGACGGGACGGTGGAGCTCAGGCGCATTGCCAGAGTAACGCTGCCCCGGACCCGTTCGGATGGCCGGCCGTACCTAGTCGCGGCTCCAGACCCTACCCCGGACCCCGGCCCGAGCCGTTCAGAGCTGCGCATCCGTCCCGGATGGCAGTCACCGGATTCTCCCTGGCTGCTGGCGGTGATCGGCGCCAACGGCGCCGGCAAGAGCACCTTATGCCGGCACTTCGCCGGCGCCCTGCCGGAGCCGTTCTTCGACCCGGACCGCATCGCCCAGCAATTGGGCAGTTACGACAATCCGGCCGACCAGCTTGCCGCGGGCCGGCTGGTCGCCGATCGCATCGGCAATTGCCTCCTGGAGCGCCGTTCCTTCGGGCTGGAATCCACCTACTCCGGCAAGAGCCGCCCTAGCCTCATCGAGATGGCAAGGGACAACGGCTACGCCGTGCAGGCGCTGTTCATCGGCACGGTCACCTCCGCGATCAATATCGCCCGCGTGCGCTACCGCGTGGCCACCCGGACCGGCCACAACGTTCCAATTTCTGAGATTCGCCGCCGCTGGACGGCCAGCCGGGAGAACCTGGTGCGCACGGCCGGCGCCTTCAGCCGGGTGCGCCTGCTGGACAGCTCCCGAGGCCAGTGGACCGACGCCGGCGAATGGGCCATCGGGCGGTTGGTGCGCAAACCGCCCAGCGCCCTGCCGTGGGCACGGGAGTTGGTGAGCCGGATCGGATTCCGGCCCGATAGCGAAGGACTATGAACCCCGACGTGCCTCTGCCCTGCGCAGCGCAACTGAAGCGCTTCTGCCAGGCGCACGGCATCGTCAAGCTGGCGGTGTACGGCTCGGCGCTGCGCGAGGACTTCGGGCCGGACAGCGACGTGGACCTGCTGGTGAAGTTCGATCCGGAAGCGGATGTGTCCTTGCCGGACCCGATCGAAGTGCAGGAGGACATCTCTGCGCTGTTCGGCGGCCGCAGGGTCGACCTGTTCACGGTGGAGTCGCTGATCGGTCTCATCCGCGACCGGATCGTTGCCGAGGCCGAACAGCTGTACCCGCACCGTAAACCGGCGCACCAGCCTCCCCTGGCGGTGGATGACGACACGCCGCTGAGGCTGATGCGCGGGCACGCCGGCAGGGCCATCCAAGTGTCCGCGGGTCGAACGCGCAAGGACCTGGACGGAGATCGGATGCTGTGCGATTTGGTTTGCTTTGCGATCCAGCGGGTAGGCCTGCGGGCGAAAGGGATCTCGCACGCGGCGCGCAAGGAACTGCCCGGGATCGATTTCGATGAACTCGCGGACCTGAGCAGGCACCTGATCCAGGAGCATGCCGCCATCGACTACGACCGCCTGTGGGCGGCAACACAAGCTTGTCCGGGCATCGTCCGGCAGCTGGACGCCTACCTGCCGCCTGAGGACGAGCGCCCCGGCGCGAACCGGGGCGAACCGGTAGGGTGGTAGCAGGAAGAATCGGCAATCCCGCGAGCGCAGACAGCCGCTGATCGCCCCTCCCTGCGCAGCAATTCAATCCCAGAGGCTGCGTTCGTTGCTCGGACCTCGCCGGCCGGTGCGGCTGGGGCAGACTTGCCGACCGTCGAAGTCTCTGGTGCGGGGCACCTGCCCAATCAGGCAGGACACGCTGGACAGAATTAAGGCACCAGTAGCCGATACCTGACCGGTCAGGGTGCATCCCGGCTCTCAAGCTGGATTGCTTGTGGGTTCGTAATGGTTAAAACACTCATTTTGACGGTGACGGAGGCCCGATTTCTACCGCCGCTTATGCCTTGAGATTTGAATTTCGACCCTGGTGTCCCTATGCAAAGGTCATAGCCTGAAAGGAGGCAACCAATGAATAAACAAGAAACCGTCATCGTCACCTACCATCCGACCCGTGAGTCGGGACGCCGGAAAGGCTGGGGCAAGCACGTAACGGGTGTTGATGCCCAAAAGAAGAATGGATACGCGTTCGAAGGCGCTTTCCTGAACACGGGCGAGAATGAATTGCCCGTAGGTGCCGCCATCATCGAAAAGAACCCGGCGGGTTCCGTGAAGAACTTCTACTACGTTTGGCGGCTCGGCTACGTAGCGGGAGATGGCGCCATAGAGTGGGACGAGGGAGAGTGGAATCGGAGCGAATTCATTTCATTCCGCAACAGGGTCGCCGAACGCGTAGCCGGCGAAACACCCGACAAGGCGAAAAAAGCCAAGCTGCTTGCAGAGCGCAGCCGGCTGGAATCGCGCATTGCGGACATTGATGCTGAGATCGAGGCCTTCAGGTCGGGCGAAGAAACCGATGCCGGCCTGGCCGACGACGATTGATTGGGAAAACGGACCCAACAGGCGGCACAACGCGGCCTTGCCAAGGCCTGTGCTCCTTTGCATCGGACAGTTCCTGCGGAAGGGAAAGTGGATCTGTCGGATTCCTTTAAGCATGCCGCGAAGCCAGGCTGGCGGTGCAAATCCGCTCATGGCCGGCGTGCTTCGCCCGCTCCCATTGCGCGCATCGTCCGTCAGGCACAGTGAGGCTGGCTAACCTGACGTTGCCGATCCAGCAGGCGGCGGAATAGCCGGGATTATGCAGCTAGACTCGCGGTGCGCCGTTATGCCGATCTTCGCCCTCCGCGCCAATCCGGTTCTCGGAGCTGCAGTCCGCTTCGTTGCGATTGGGCACATTGCTATAGGCCGCATCGGTGATGGTGTCTCGCGATAGGAATGGCGTCGGATCGCCTGTGGATTCATAGACCCGGTCATTTGCAGCATCGATCGTGGGTTTGATCCCGACGGACAGGCCCAACTCGAGAAGGGCATCCGGATCCCGCCTCATGGTCTCAACCCATGCGGGATCTGCCGCTTCTCGATCTCGGGCCAACTTACTCCGCAGGGACTCGAACTGCGTAAAAGGCCAGAGCGTGTTTCCGTTGGACGTTGCCGCCCAGCGTCCGGCGCAACAGCAGGGAGGTGGCCCGCCGCATGATGTAGCAGCGGATCGAGGAAGTGCAGACCTACGGGAAGTGGGACGACGAGTGGATCGAGCATCCGGTCCCCACGATCAACGAACCCCACAAGGCCGTTTCGTGACTAACGGCCAACGAGTCGATTGACGAGAACCGCAAGGTGGACATGTACCTGGCGGCGAGGCTGGCGCGGATCGACAACGTGTTCATGAAGTCACGGCGCCTGTTCTCCGCCCTGGAACGCCCGGTGGGCACGTCCAGCGGGCAGAACCGAGTCTGGCACGGTTATGCGCCTTACAACCCGCGGATGCTGGAGAAGTATCTGGCGATCTTCCGCGCCACCCACAACTTCGTGTTCGTCGGAACCGACGGGGAGACGCCGGCGATGCGCCTGGGCTTTGCGCGGCAGCCGCTGACGTTCGAGGACATCCTGTGGCCGGGACAGCGGATTCCGAGGCGGAAGCGTTCAAGGCGTAAAGGACGGCCGCTGGCTGACGGATGGCCAAGCATCCCGCTGGCCAATCGAAAAGCATCCGCTAAGCAAGACGGTGCATAAGACCGCGCAGCAACTCTGCCGTGGTCGGCATCGGCAGCGCAAGTGGCTCGTCCGAATCATCGTCGTCATCGCCCGGTTCCAACAGTTTGCCGTCTGGCTCGTCGAACCGAGGGAATCGGGACAAGCGGCCCGCTGCGAAGTCCTCGGCCGCGATCCGATTTCGCGCCACGACCAGGTCCAGGGCGCTCGCCTTGTCGCGCGCCTCGACATCGTAGAAATGATTCAGGACACCATCGCCCTCCGGATACGTCCAAGGGTCACTTTGGATCCATTCCTGGCATCGCAGCACCGCCTCGCGCGGCGTGGTGTGCTGGCTTACCAGATCGGTGTCGGAGGGGTTACGGTAGTATCGGATCAGCGCCCATCGGTGTTGGTTACTACTCCATTCAATCGGGGTTATACGCATACCGGAAGCATAGCACTTTATGGGGTCCGAAATGCACTATGCCGGTGATCGTAGCTGCCGAGCCGGCCAAGTAGAGGTGAGCAGCCGATGAGCATCCGAGAAACCATCGAAGCTGCCTGCCTGCAGGATATCGGGGGGCGGCGCGAACAGCAGGACCGCGTGGCGGTCCTGTGGGACGATGTCGCGTGCCTGGCGGTGCTGGCCGACGGGCTGGGCGGCCATATTGCCGGGGCGTTCGCCGCGCAGACAGCCATCGATGCGGCCCGGGAGGCGTTTGATACCTCCCCGCAGCCGGAAACTGCAGAACTGCTTGAAACCATCGTTACGAACGCGCACGCGCGGATCCATGCCGCGGCGGAGAACGACTTGTACCCGGGCACTACCTGCGTGCTGCTGCATGCGACGGCGCGTCGAGCCACCTGGACGCACCTGGGCGATAGCCGGCTGTACCGTTTCCAAAACGGCCGTTTCGTGGACCGCACGACGGACCACAGCTACCCCGAAGGCGGAATGTATGCGTGCCTGGGAGCCGGCCGGGAGTTGCCGAGCATCGAAGTACGCTCTGCGCACATCTCGCAGAGTGACGGCTTCCTGCTGTGCAGCGACGGGCTCTGGGAGAGCGTGGAAAGCCTACAGCTGGAAGCCGTGTTCGCTGCTCAGGACTTGCCCGGCGCACTGCGGGAGTTGGTGGATTTCGCCCGATCGCGCGGCAGCAGTTTTCAGGACAATATCTCGGCGGCGGCGGTTCGCTTGGCTCGGTAAGGGGGTGTTTGGCTATCCCGGATCCCATTGGCATGAGACCCATAGGCGGGAGGACAGCGCCATGCGCACCAGACCGTTGCAGGCACTGGCGCACGGCCGCTGCTCGTCGACCTGCGCTTGGGTGTGTGCGCTGAACCTGTCGACCAGCCGAAATCCACGGTTATAAGCAGTTTCCGGGAAACTGCTTATAACCGCACGCTGCCACAAAACCGGCGTGGGCATGGTACCTATTGGACGCACAGTCCGGCGCCGGCTCGGGGCATTGCGATTCGACCCCGACAGTCCTTGAGACCCAACCCAATAGCGGCCCGCTGAACCGCCCGGAATGCGATGTGCATTTGTCGCCATTTGCGGAGGATTTCGGTCCTGATTCGGGCCACGGGCATCCGTACAATGCGCAGTCCCCATGCGCATCCAAATTGCCTCCGATCTCCACCTGGACAAACGCCCCGGCCACATGCCGGACCCGTTGGAAGAATTCTGCCCGGTTTTCGATCGCGACCTGCTGATTCTGGCCGGAGACGTCGGCGCGGGGATGACAGCCCGGGCATTCATCGAGCGCGAAACGATGATCTCGCCGGTGGTCTACGTCCCCGGCAACCGGGAGTACCACACCAGGGTTCCGCACGAGGAGGTCGACTACGAGTGGCGCTGTCTGGCTGCCGACCTGCACAACCTGTACTACCTGGCCGGCGAGTTCGAGGTCATCGACGACCTGCGGATCTGGGGCGGTCCGTGGTACTCGGATCTGTTCTCGCGCCGTGATTACGGCTACCTCGAATGGATCAACGAAGTGGTCACCGATTTCCGGTTCGCGCTCAACAAGGAGGAACTCTGGTCGATCGAGCAGCACGTGAGGCTGCATGAGGCTCAGAGCGACGAGATCCGCAGTTACGCCGGCTTCCTGGAGGTCGTGGTCACACACTGGCCCCCGGTCATCGACGCCATGCCGCTACGGCAACGCGGCGCGTCGCTGGCCGGCTACTACGTGAACGACCACGAGATTCTGGTTCGCGAGGTCGGCGCCCAGCTGTGGGTCAGCGGCAACGTTTGGGGGCCGTACGATCTAATGGTGGACAGAACCCGCTGCATCGCCAACCCGGCAGAGTATCCGGTCGAGATGCCGGAGGCCGACGGGTTCGAGCCGGACCGGGTGGTAACGGCACAGCCTGGGGTCATCGTCATGGATCTCTAGCGGACGAGATTGCTGGGCGTTGCCGCTTGATGACGGTCGTGAAAGATGACCGATAATTGCACTTATCGTTCATCTTTTCTTGGTAGTACGACAATGGTTCTACGTAATCCGCCTGCACCGCCCGCCCATTCCGCCGTCCGCCTCTGACAGCTTCCGCACCCCTTCCCTTCCTCCTCTTTAGCGTAGTCTTCGCGTGAAGAAGCCAACCCGCAAGATGCGCGAGTGGAATCGCATCCACGCGCGCTTATCCAATCGTCGGCGCCTTGCCTCGAAGGAGATCCGCATCGCCCTTGGGCGAAGAGTGAGTGGCAATAGTCATTCCCCCATTCAGATCGGCTCCCACAAGGTAGTTCCGCGTATGACGGTTGTTTGCCCAGAGGATTTTTCGTTAGAAACAAACTTCGATGGTGTTGTCAACACTCTTCGCAAGATCCGGGAAGGAACCACGAGGAAAAGAAGCGACGTCGTTTACGTTGATTTCCGCAAGATCCGCAGTCTATCGCCATCGGCGGCTCTCGTTCTCGCTGCGGAACTGGATCGGTGGAACAATCTTCCGCGCCGGGGCCGTCTCCGTTCGATCGACGTGCCGCAATGGGACCCGAGTGTCCGAAGCCTGCTGGCCGACATGGGATTCTTCGAGCTCTTGTCCGTAAATCCCCCACCCGCGGAACCACAACGTACCACACGGTACGTGAAATTTCGCACAGGGAAGGTGGCCGAGGGCGAAGTCATTGACCGGCTCCGATTGGACGATCTGGAACCAATGGTTGGTCCGATGCCCGGCAGAATTCACCTCTATAACGCGGTGACGGAAGCAATGACGAACGTGGCTCAACACGCATACAAGGACACGCGGAGCCATCGTCCACACTGGTGGTTATCTGCTTCGGTCGATGAGGACTCAGTCACAGTCATGATCTACGATCAAGGAGCCGGCATTCCGGCCACACTTCCCCGCAAGTTTAGCGAGCAGATAAGAAAGATTGTGCAAGAGGACCACGCTATGATGATCCGCGCGGCGCATGAATTGCAGCGCACCCGGCATGATGAGAAATACAGAGGACACGGCCTTGAGCGGGATGTCCGTGGCTATTTGCAGTACTTGGATCGCGGGCAATACAGGGTAATCAGTCTGAAAGGGGAATACGTGTTTGAACCTCTCACAGAAGACAGTCCACACCGCGTATACAAGCATTCACATCCGCTGCTTGGAACACTTATAGAATGGCGATTGCGCAAGATTGTTTAGGAGAAATCATGAAAATATCAATAGCCGTAGACTTTTCGAAGTATCCGGCTGGTCGCTTTCCCGAGGACGGGCCGTACAACGGAACGAAGTTCCGGGAAGAAGTACTGGCCCCGCGGTTAAGGGAGTTGGGCGAGTCCGAATACTTGGAGGTCACTCTTGATGGTGTCGCCGGCGTCGGCTCATCCTTCCTTGAAGAGGCGTTTGGAGGCCTTGTGCGCTCGGGCATCCTGCCCAAGGAGTTTCTTGAAGAGCGTCTAATCGTGTCCGCCGAGGACGATCCGTTGCGCGATTTTGCAAGACTGGCCAAGAAGTACATTGAAGAGGCGACTGCACCAACCCCGCCCCACGAGCCCGCGTGGACACCAAGTCCCTAGTCCTCTCCGGCCTTGTCGGCGCGGTGATTGCGGCTCTCGTAGGTTGGATTGGCAACTATTTGGTGCAAGTTCGCGTCCAGGGTCTCCATTTTCGAGTTGATAGATTGCGCCGTGCCTTATATGCCTTTCTTGACTTGACGACTCGTTACTGGCTTTCCAGTAATTCGGATGTGAGTGCTCGACAACACTTGGAAGCCCAAATTATCGTCGCCCAGGAAGTGTATTTGACCGAGTACAGCGTGCTGGCGAAACGCTATAGGCGTATCAAGAAATCACACGACGATACAAAGGACATGCGGGACGTACTCTTGGATGCGGCGACGGGTGGATGCTTCCAGCAAGAGCAATGGAGATGCGATTTAGAACGCCCCCGCCTCCTTGCTACTGCCGTAACTTCCATTGTGAAGTCTCTCAATTGAGGCATATAGTTGTCAGCACCCCTGTCCACCGACCAGGCCACCCAAGCCGCCTATCAGGCCGGCCGGGCGACCGTGCTGCACGCCTTGGTCAACGGCCTGCTCGCCACGCAGCGCCTCAGCGACGAGGAGGTGCATGCCTTCTACAAGATCATGCGCGGGGTATTGGAAGAGGAAGTCACCAATACCGGGAGAATCCAGGCCGCGCTCCGGGAGGCAGGTTTTGAGGATCCTGCGGACCGCAGGATTGTTTACTCCTTCCGAGAAGCGATTGAATTGCAGCTGAGGCTGATCGAGACCGAGATACCGGAAGCGGCGAGCGATCCCTAGCCTGTCGAACCCTTAACGTTCCCTAGGTCCATTTATGGAACGTTATTTGAGGCCATGCTCCTGCGGACCGTATCGGCCCAATAGTTGTGTCAATTATTTTTCGCACCTTCGTTATAGCGTGTTGGACTGCATGCGAGCCGGGTATCCGAGGCGGTCCGCAGGGAGCTGCCCTGCATCAACTTCGAAGAGCTTGACAAGTTGAGCCGGCACCTCATCAAGGAACGCGATTCCATTGATCTGGATCGGCTGTGGGCGGCGGCAAGGGATACGTGCCCCTCCTTCGTCGCAAAACTGGGTGCCATTTTGCCGCCCAATGATGAGCGACCCAGTGTATATCGCGGCGAACCCATGGATTGGTAGACGAAGAGAGGTAACCTATGCCGGAGTTGAGCGAGTCCAGTAGGCAGATGAAAAGCAACGTCGTACATACCGATCCAGACGTCATGCACGGCACTCCGGTGTTCTTGGGAACCCGGGTACCCATCGGCACGCTTTGGGATTACCTGGAGGCGGGAGAAAGCCTCAAGGATTTTCTGGTTGATTTCCCCAGCGTCAGCCGGAAGCAGGCGGAAGCGCTGATCCGGCAAGCCAGGCACGCGTTGTCAGCGCAGGATGGACCGGAACAAGGACGGGTGGCCTGCGAATGATGCTGTCATGCAGAATCCGCGAAGGACAAAAAATTGACGAACCAGGCTAGGACTCGTTCGTTCGGGTGTTTGCGCTTCTTCCATGGCCTTGAGTGCCTCGGTGGCCTCGCGATCCCTTGCGCGGTCGGCCTCGACGATGGCAGCGACCCGCGCGCGGTTCTCCGGCAGCAGCACATGTCGATGTAGCGCCGGGCGATGCCTTCATAGTGGTACAGAAAGTCATCAATCGACAAACCCGCCTCAAGATTGTTGAACAGCGTCATAACAGGCAAGCGGCTGCTGCGGAACACGCAGGTGCCGCTGACCTTCTTGGGGTTGCGCTCAATGACGTCATCTAGGGTGAGCATGACTTTGACGTCCCGTGTTGCAGTTGACGAGATTCTAATTGTTGTGAGCTGGCATGAGGTCACAAAGGAAGCGCTGCTCGTGGCGGTGGCCGCAACCCATCTGCGGGAATTCGGGCTCCTGGAACGGCCGATGCGATCGAGACTCCGAGTCTCCGGCTGTATGCGGCCGTTTGCGAAGCCGGCGGGGGTCATTCCCGCTACAACGCCCTGATTGGCCGCCTGGAGAGCTTCGCCCACGCGGCGGACCGACTCCTACTAAAGCCCCGATAAGCCCCTCGTTGTGCTATTCTCCCCGCCCTTTTTCCCGGGGGCGGCGCACGGTACGCCGCGCCTCGGGCAGGCATTTCCCGATGACGGATCCGCAACATTCCTTCCGGGCGATCTACCACGCCGCGCTGACATGGCCTCCCAAGGGCGCCGTGGGCCGCCGCGCGCGCACGTTTCCCGTGATGGCCCGTGCCTTGCGGGATCTGCCTGAACGCTGGCTGAACGAAGAAGCCGGGCAGGTCTGGGTGTGGTCCGACCTCCACCTGGGCCACGCCAACATCATCGGCTATTGCGACCGGCCCTTCCGCGATGTCGGGCACATGGACAACGCCCTGCTGGACCACTGGGCGCGGACCGTCGACTGGTCGGCGGAGGACGACGCGATCGTCGTGTGCGGTGACATCGCGATGAAGCGCGGGATGACCGAGGCGAATTTCGACCGCATCCGCGCCATGCCGGGGCGCAAGGTCTTGGTGCCCGGCAATCATGATTTCAGCGGCGCCGGGGGACTGCGGGTGGAGGGCTTCGATGAAGCCTGCGCGATGCTGTTAGTGGAAGGCGAACCCAGCTTGGTTTTTACCCATGTGCCGATCCAGGAGGTCCATCTGCCGGACGGCTGGGTGAATATCCACGGCCACCTGCACCACGACCCGCCCACGGACACGAGGCACATCAATGTGTCGGTGGAGCAGCTGGACTATCGGCCGGTACTGCTGTCGCGCATCCGGATCCTGGCGGCCGCGCTGGCGCGGGGCGAGGATCCGGCCGGGCGCACGGCGCCGGAGCGGATCGAGGCGCTGGAGGTCGGCGGGCGGAACTGGGCGCTGAGCCCTGAGGCGTAGAGCGGCGTGTGGCTGACGCGGCGGAAGAAGCGGTAACGCTTGGAACGCCACGGACATACGCTTACATCAGGATCGCGAGCGCCGCCAGCGCCAGCTCGAGAATGCGCGCGCCGGCGTCACGCTTGGCCCCTCAACTTCAGCACTTCGCGCAAGCCCGCGCTTTCGGCGCGCGCCATACTCAGTTCCCGCTCAAGGCGGCGGATCCGGCGGCGAAGGTTTTTCACCTGCAAAAGCAGGTAAAGGATCCGACCGGCGCGGCGGTTGACCGGCCCTTCGTTTTCGAACTTCACGATCGCGCGGCGCTTGTAAGACATGGCCGCGGCCAGCTTGCCCTGGGTCATGCCCAGGCGCCCGCGGAGGTATTTGAAACGGTCCGGAGTCACGGAAACAGTATAGTGCATAAAACACACCTTGCATCCATATTCCCTATCCGTCGCCTGTTGAGCGAAGCCGCATTGGGATATGGGGCGTCTCTCAACGTTACCGTTCCGGGGCGCGCGCGGCCCGCTTCGCCTCGGCGACGATGCTCCCCGGCCGCCAGCTCGATCCAGCGTGCCAGTGCCAAAAGGATGGGATGCGGGGCGTTGCCCAAGGAGCGGGCCAGATCCTCCTCGGTCACGGGCGGCGGGCTTCGCGCATGGGGGTTCCCATAGGGCAAAGGGTAGCCGCCCTGCCCCGCAACGTGGCGACCGACCGGATGCGGCATGCTATACTCCGGGTTCAACGGAGCGCGCAGACCGCACGGATGCGGAGACACACCACGGGGCGCAGGATCCAATAGCGTCCGCCGGTACAGATTCTGACAAACCGGCCCCCGCGCAGGCATAGACCCCCCCCAGCAATGGGGCTGCTGCCTGGCGGCGCGGCTGCTGTCTGCGTTGCTGCGTGGTAATGGCGCCGGTGTCCGCCGGCGGCGGCCCCACCAATCCGGTGGAGGCCGAGTGGACTGTGGAGACGCAAATTTTCCTCCTGCGCGAGGCGCGCGTGCTGGAGCGCGTGGATATATCGAGGCGTACGCTGTGGCGCTGGATAAAACGAGGTCGTTTTCCAGCACCCGTGGCCGTCGGACCCAACTCGGTCCGCTGGCGGAGCGACCAGCTGGACGAGTGGCTGGCGGCTAGGAAACCGGGCCGCGTGCGGCGTATCGGGCGCAGCCAGGAACCGGCCGAAACGGCGGCGGACCATCCGTGATTCCCCAGTTGACAGCCTTGGATTCCCTCGGCGCAAATCTGGCTGGAATCCCCTCCCATCGAACCGTTTTCGACGCCGCCTACCGCCTTGCGGTGGCCGCCGCCGGCCGCGAGTTCGTTCAGCGGATCGAGGATGGGCAATTCGAGGCGGAGCAGCGTCGACTGGCACGCGCGCTGATTCGTGATCCCTACCGCCTGGCGGAAAAGCGGCGCTGGCTGAACGATTACGAGCGCGAGGCGCTCGTGCGGGAGGTCACATGAACGACATGCGGCGCCTGAGCGACGAGAAACTGGTCGAGCAGCAACTAAAGCGGCTGCGCAAGGGGACGGCCGGTGCGTCGAAGCGCAAGGCCGGCGGCGACCCCAAAACCGAAATCGAAGCGGGGACCGCTTTTGCCAAGCAGCGCGGGGGCCGATACCTCTACGATCTGCGGACGCGCGCATGGCGCGAGTTTCACGAGGACGGCGACTGGCGCCCCGTGGAGGGTGATATTCGCGAGGACCTACTGAACACCGCCGGCGGCGAACTCAGGCGCAGCCATTCGGTGGCGGCCGCCCTCACCCGCGCGTCCTGGCGCATGGAGCGACGCCATTGGGACGCCGAGGACGGGATCGCTTGGCCCGGCGGATGGCATGAGCGCGAGACGGGGCAAAATCACACAGTGCCGTCGCGCGATCTGCACGCGACCTGCCTAGCGGCCGCGCCAGCCGATCATGTGGATGCGCGGTGGGCGGACTACGTGACGCATTTCCTGGGGCGCGCCGCTGGCGGCACGCTCGCCAAGCGCAAGCATCTGGCGCGGTGGCTGCAGGCGTGGGCCTACTCCGCGTTCACGGCCCAGGGGCAGATATTTGAGCGGTTCCTGTTTCTGCAGGGCCGCCCTGGCGGCGGCAAATCCACGTTTACCGAATCGCTACGCATCGCGTTCGGCGGCCATGCTCGCGTCCTGTCGGGTGAGCGCGCCGCCGGATATCAGCAGGCTCACCGCGAATGGATGGCGCAACTGGACGGCAAGCGCCTGGCGGTAGTGGAGGAACTGCCCGATAAAGGCGCCGCGTGGAAATCCGCGGAACTGAACGCCCTGGTGAGCGGGGAGGGTATTCAGGCTAATTTTATGAGGCGAAACAGCTTCGAGGTCCGGTTCCGCGGCGGCCTGATCGTGACCGGCAACACGAAGCCCCGGGCCGCGCCCGACAGCGGCATTTTCCGGCGTATGGCACTACTCGAAGTGCCGGCCGTGCCGGCGGAGGAGCGGGATCCGGAGTTCAAGGCGAGCATGCTGGATCTGGCCCGCGACGGCGTGGTGACCCGGTGGATACTCGAAGGCCGCCGGGCGTTTCTGGAAAACGTGCTGCGCACCCTGCCGCCGTGTATGGAAGCGGCGGTGACCGACTACCGCGACGAGCAGGACGTGTTTCAGCAGTGGATCGCGGACTGCTGCGAGGTTGGCCGGGACTGCGAGGAACGCGCCAGCGTCCTGCTTCAGTCCTACGTGGACTACACGGGCAGCAAACTCAGTCCGAGGACATTCGGCCAGCGGCTGAAGGAGGCGCGCTTCCGGCCATTCAAGTCGACAGGCGGCCGCCGACACTGGAGCGGCCTTCGAGTGGCGTGAGTGGCGCAAGTGGCGCAATTTTCCTATAACCCCCCTTACGCACGCGCGGGTGAGCTCGCTCTATAAAAAAAGCGCCACTTGCGCCACTTGCGCCACTACAAACAGGAAACTTGGAAGTCGCCGGCTAATCACCGAGCGCATGGGACGCGATGCCGAAACCGGCGTCAAGGGCTACCGGATTCCGGCGAGTACGGCGACGTAACAACCGCGGAAAATCACGCTCTGAAAGCCGCCAATAGCGCCAATCCGTCCGTTTGCCAACACCAAGGGAGTGTGGGTAAAGGCGCGCCGTTACTTACTCCGATCGCATCCCTCCCTTTCAACTCCTTCCGCCGTTAAAGCCCACAACTTCCGCTACGCTCCAGGTCGCGCCGCGCGAAGGGTGCTCGTCGACCGTCGCGCGCTTACCGGACATTCGGCTCAGGCCGCCGGGTTCGGCTTGGCCAGGTAGGCGCTCCATGCCGCCATCAACTGGCGCCGCTTCTCGAAAAGATCGCTCCTCGCGTACGCTTGCTCCGCCTGGTCGCCCAGGCGGTGCGCCAAAGCGGCTTCCATGACGGCCCGCGGCGCGTCCGTCTGCTCGGACGCCCAGGTCCGGAAGCTGGCCCGGAATCCGTGCGGGACCGCAGCGATGTTGAGGTCCTTCAGCAGTTTAGAAAGTGTCATGTTGGATAGTTTCTTTCCACGCTCGCTGGGAAACACCAAGCCGGTGTGGTCGCGGAAAGCCCGCGCCTCGCGCAGCAGCTCGAGGGTGCGATCGGACAGCGGCACCCGGTGCGGCCTGCCGGCTTTCATCCGCTCTGCGGGAACCGTCCAGGTAGCGTTCTCGAAATCGATCTCCTTCCAACGGGCCAGGCGGGCTTCTCCGCTGCGCGCCGCGGTCAGCACCAGAAACTCGCAGCACTTCTTGGTGACTTCGTAGGCGCCGCTATCCCGGATCACTTGGACGGCACCGGCGACCTCCGCGTAGGAAAGCGAACGGTAATTACGCCGGGCGCCGATGCGCCGCGGCAGCACTTGGGTAACGGCCCCCCCGGCCGGGTTGTCAGGACGGTGGCCCTGGGCGATGCTCCAGCGCATGACGGCCGCGATGCGCTGGCGTACCCGCCGGCCGGTTTCTCGCTGCCAGATGGGGGTGAGTACGGCAAGCACGTCCGCCGTCGTGATCTCATTGACCGGTTTCGGGCCGATGGTCGGAAAAACGTAGCGCGTAAGACTCGATCGCCAAATCCGGGCTTCCTGCGCGCCGCTCTTCCAGGTCGGCTCATGCAGGCCGATCACGGCTTCGGCGGCCTCCGCGAAGGTTGGAACCTTGGCGTAGTGCCGTGGATCCCGACCCCGCATCACCATGCGCCGGTTGGCTAGCGCCTGCTCGCGCGCTTCGGCCAGCGATACAATGGGCCAAGTGCCGAGGCCCAACTGGACGAGCTGGCCGTTGATGCGGAGCCGTTGCGCCCAGGTCTTGGACAAACGCCAGGCGCTTCGTTGGCGGACCCGCAGGCGCAGTCCGTGTCCGCCACGGCCATCGCCGTACTGTCCGGCCTGCGAGACGGACTTTACGAACGTTTCGGACAAGCGTGGGGGCCGGGGCGGCGGGTTCGATGGTTCCGCTTTCGGTGGCCCTTTCGGTGGCCCTTTTGAGGTAATTCGGCGGCTCGGCATGGCACGGAGTGCCGAAAATGATACACGGGTTGCTCCGAAATGTCTTTGTTTTCAGGGCTATTTCCCCGAACTGACGGAAAGATGGCTCGGGAGTGCCACGGTGCTGAGTGGTCTCACGGCCCACTCCTCACTCTTGTGGATCACGCCAATCGATCATTGACGATTGCACTAGATCACCTCTTTGACAGATGCTTGAACTTCTTCCCCAATATCTGGCAACCGCCGCTACTAGTCTGACAGCACTCGTCGCCTATTTGATGCTGAGGCACCAGCGAATTCAAGAGAAAAATAGAATCAGTCTTCTTAAACATCAATCCGAAGTCGCGCATTTGCAAAAACTCATTGCATCTCTTGCCAAAGTGATCGCTCTTGCATCTGATGAATGGAGTGAAGAACGGAGCCAAGCCATCAACAAAGCGATCAAAGAAATGCAATTCCACGTTACGGCGCTGCAGTCATTGAGTAATGTTGTCGCGGCGGACGTTGATCAATGGGCGGTGGGGAAAGATAAGGACGGAAAAAGCATTTCGGCGATCATCTACTATGACTTAGGAATGCAGCAGGTAATTGTCGGCGACGCGCATAAACAATTCATGCAGTCAAAGATGGATGCCCTCAAAAGAATTCAGGACAAGCTGTTCTCATCCATGACGAGATCGTAATCTCGATCCTTGGTTCGGAGAAAACAGCAGAACGCTCTTGCGGCGTTTAACGTGATTCCACAACCCAATCGAATTAAAAAGTGAGCGCAAAGAAGAGATACAAGAAGCACTTGGTAAAGGCCGATGAGGTGTTTGAGGCTGGACCAATTCGAGTAGCTCGTTTTGGCAAGCTTGTGCAATGGCAATCTCGGTGGCAAGAGGTTGAATTTGATGAGTTTCAGCAGAATTTAGCAAAGCAGTACCCCGGGATCGTGACTGAGATCGATCAACTAGTTAGGGAGATTGCTTTGCTTGTATCGAAATTGCCGCCGCTCCAGTTGTTGCTACGCGCACGTCAAGTCGTGATGCTGCACTACGCTGAATTCAAGCCGGAGGCTGAGAGGGACATTGAGGATGTCCTAGCTGTGCGCATGGTTGACTACATTCAAAGTTTGATTGCATCTGTTCCGCCGTCTCATCAACAACGAACAGAAGTGACAGACGAAGATTGGTCAATCCTTCAAGAAAATGTACAAACTCTTTTTTGGAAAGTCAGTTTTGATTATCCAAGAGCATTGGCTGCTAAGGAACGCTTGAAAGACGCCAGTTTTGATCAGAACATGTATCAACTCAAATGGGAGGCTCAACTGTTCTGGTGCAATGTGCGTGGACATCAATACGAGTCTCACATACCTGCTTATCTCAATGACTTGTTTTTACCTCATTCGAAAGTCTTGCAGGAAGTCCTAGGCATTCGCGGAGAAGAATTTGTTAATGCGTTTGTAGACATTAGGGACGCATCTATTTTCGGTATGGGCGATGCCATGAGGGAGTTTGAGAGCATTGATGGCGGGCTACTCCATACCGTGAAACAAGAGCAGGGAGATCTTTCGGACTGTAGCAAGGAGGATCTTCGGGAACTTTGGTCTCAAGCAATCGAGGAAGAAGGTCTGGAGCGTCAATTGGGTGATGTATTCGGACGCCTGTTTGGTCTAGATCTTTACGATGTCGAAAAGATAACAAATTTACCTCGTGACCTTCTAAATGATTTGGCATGGTCACCAGGAGAAGATCAGGAGTTCTTTGCCGAAGGGGACTATCAGGGCTGGCCTCTGCGCATCTGGCCAATTTTCAAACGTCCCTTCATTCGTGTTGACGGGCGCTTTTACTGCTTTGATATTCATCCGCTTTTCGATAACTTGTACCGCGTCATCCAGCGAATTGTTGCAAGGCACAAGCCCGAGTATCGAGAGCAATGGAACCAGAATCAAAGTGAGCTAAGCGAGAGATTACCGCTTGAGTATTTCAAGCAAATGCTGCCAGGCGCGACTGAATGGCGCTCTGTCTTCTATAAATCTGCTACTGGATCTGGCAAGAAAGGATGGTGTGAAACTGATGGATTGCTTGTTTTTGATGATCACCTGTTTGTCTTCGAGTGCCGTGGTGGCGCCTTCAGTTACACATCACCAGCTGTCGATTTTCCCTCTCACATTGCGTCTCTTGAAAACCTCGTTGTAAAGCCTGCTAATCAAGGCAAACGATTTCTTGATTACCTTAGTAGTTCGGACTGCGTTTCAATATTCGATCACAGTCACCAAAAGGTTGGCGAACTACGGCAAGCGGATTTCCGTCACATCACCATTGTTGCTGTAACTCTTGATTCATTTACGGAACTTGCCGCCCGATTGCTACATTTGTCCAAAATCGGCGTGGAAACAGAAGACATGCCCGTTTGGTCGGTTTCTTTAGATGACCTAAGAGCGTTCGTTGACGTCTTCACAAGCCCACTAATTTTTCTGCATTTTATAGAGCAACGAATGCAGGCCACTAAATCTGAGGCAGTTGAGTGTAACGATGAGCTTGATCATCTGGGGCTTTACTTGAAGCACAATCATTACGTTCACTACATGGAAAGCTTGAGTGGTCCTGACGGAATAGCTTTGAGGCTCTTTGGCTATCGCTCTGAATTGGATCGCTTTTTCTCCGAGCGAGTTAAGGATCCTACAATCACGTGTTGGTTGGGCCAAGAAATACCGTCTCGCATTGGCGAAGTAATTGAATTGCTCACGGACGGGGAGAAGTATGGTCGGTCGCGGGTGGCCGCGTTTCTTTTGGACATAAGCACTGATTGGCGTGAAATTCTCTCGTCGCATATTGAGGAACAGCTTAAGCAACTTAGTGTTAAACGCGCAGCGCCTTATTCCTCACATGGAGATGTAAGACTAACTTTGTTTTGTTGGAAGAGCCCCACATCCTTGAGAGATGCGGACATGGCGTTGGATCATGCGCGCGCTGTTGCGCTCATAAATTCTGATGAGAATCGTCTTCTACTGGAATTAACATATGGTGAGGACGATGTCCTTGAGGACGCGTCTTGGCAATGGGTAACTGCAAACCTCATACCTGAACATTCCCGCTCCAGACTGCAAGCAGAAGCCGAGAGGCTTCGTAATCGCCGCATCAAGAATGTGAGGGCCTCTAGGGGAAAGATTGGTCGAAACGATCCGTGCCCATGTGGAAGTGGCAAGAAATGGAAGAAGTGTTGTCTTGGCCGACATTAGGTGGGAGGAATCGTCCAAGAATCTATGCAATCTCCCAATGTCAATTGTTAATCAGCGGGACGACGCGCTCATCGGTCAGGTGACAAATGTCTGAGTTCTTGAAGGATATTGGCCCACTGCTTACGGTGATAATCCCCCTGGTTGGCGCTATCGCTGTGTGGTGCTTAAATGAATTGGCCAAGCGGCGCTGGGAGAGGTATAAGCGCAAAGAGGAGAGATACGTAAGCCTACTTAACTCACTTCGTGGATTCTACGTGAGTCCCCAGGACGCGAAGCAGAAGGAGAGATTTCTTGAAGAATTCCGTCTCGCGTGGTTGTACTGTCCAGACAAGGTGATTAAAGCAGGGAACGCGTTTCTCGCTACCCTTGCGATTGGGGCCAAGTGTTCCGATCAAGAGAAAGAGAGTGCTCTCGCAGGATTTGTGCTTGCATTGAGAAACGACCTCAACTCCTCGACGAAATTAAAGGTTGACGACCACCGTAACTGGCAAAGCACCTAAATTGGCTCGCTAAAATCGCTGAATAAATTCGCCGACCCAAGCACCTCGCTCATAACTGGTAAAAACCCGCCATTCTGAAGGGCTAAACCACTGATGAGTATTCTGCCGCGAAACGTCAACGGGTTTGCAGACCGCCAGAATATCCGTGAACCGGACACGCTCCCGCAGATGGCGTACATTGCCCGCCGCATGATTGTCAGGTGGCTACGCTATGCGAGCCTGATCGCCAAGATAAAATCCCCGCTTTTACAGTTACTTACAGGCGCTACCGCTCTGGGTTGTACTCGCGGTTCATTAGCGTATATAGTTGCTGAACGTGTTTGTGTTTGGAGGTGCGCGTGATGGAACACGCTGCTACACAAAGAGTTGATCGGTCGGCACTGCCGACAAACCTTCCCTCTCCTTCCCAAGCCTCTTTCCCCTTCCGCTCGCAAAGACAATCACGCGAGGCAGCGCACGCTGCGTTCCTTCGTTCACTGCGCAGCAATGGCAAGCTTGATTACAAACGGTACCTCGCCTCGCCGTTGCGCTATGCGGGGGGGAAGAGTCTGGCGGTCGGTTACATTGTCGAACGCTTTCCTTCCAACCTAGAGCGGATGGCCGCGCCATTTTTAGGCGGCGGATCAGTAGAGATCGCCTGCGCCAACGAATTGGGGATTAGGGTATATGGCTACGACGTTTTCGACATCCTCTGCACCTATTGGCAGGTGCAATTGCGAAACCCGAAGGCGCTCGCTAGGCGAATGCGGAATTTTTCGCCGGACAGGGACACGTTCGCCGTAGTCAAGAAGCGGATGCTACGGCACTGGAAGCACGGGGAGACTTTGGAAAAGAAGGACTTGGCTGCGCACTACTATTTCAACTCCAATACATCCTACGGACCCCATTTTCTCGGCTGGCCTTCCGACGTATATCTGAATTCGAACCGGTACGAGAAGATGGTAAAGAAGGCCGAGGATTTCCGGGCACCAAACCTCTCGGTGAAATGTATGAGCTTTGAGAAATCCATCCCAAACCACAAGAAGGATTTTCTCTATTGTGATCCCCCGTACTACTTGGATGAAGGCAAGACTTTCGTCGGTATGTATCCACACCGCAATTTCCCGATTCACCATAAAGGCTTCGACCACGAGAAACTGCGGGATCTATTGCTCGAACACAAGGGCGGCTTTGTGCTTTCCTACAACGACTGCGAAATAGTCCGCGATTGGTATTCCGACTGCAACATTGATGAGCCAAGCTGGCAATACACCTTTGGGCAAGGAGACACGCGGATTGGCGAGAATCGAGCTGAATTAAATGGTGGTTCGCATATTAAGCGGTCCCATGAATTGCTGATCTGGCGGCACCCTTGATGCCTGGTAGGCGGGGAGGCACCCCCGAGCAAGGCAGGGCATATCGCGAACGAGGTATTCAAGCCGCAAAACGCTTTGCTCTCTTACTTGGGCTACCACGAGACTACGAAAGAGACCTAAAGGCAAAGAAGGATGTAATTGACCCAGCGGGAGACGCCCACTCCGTCAAGGCGGGACGAGGAAAGTGGCAAGTTTTCTTATATAGACGGAACCGGTTTCTTACGGATGACGGATTCCAGACTCTCAATGGCATCGGGGGACTTCTTGTCCACTGCATTGACGCTTTCCCGGAACGCTTTGAAGAATATCAAGCCAACAAGACCGCCGCCAAAGAAGTATTGAAATATCCGATGCGCGAACTCAAAGATCGGTTTCAGCGTAAAGTCTTGGTTCGCGGATTCCTTCGCAAAGCTGTATTCAATGGCACGGAAGTCAACTATCTCACAATTTGGCACGATGGGGCTTATCACGTCTATTGGAGCGACGATGTTGTGCGAATTATGGGCGACGGATTCAATGTGGAGAATTCAAAGGCTCGTCACGCCGGCCAATTCGACGATCAAAAGGTATTGTTCCGACATGCAGGTAGGAACGTAGGGGAACTGGAAATGCGAAACAGTAGCGCGGGACACTATCGCGAAGTTTTATTCAATATAAATAAAGGTCCTTTTATGGCTCTTCTCGAAGAAGCAGCACTCGAAACCCGCATTTTCTCACCGGAGATAATCGTCTACGGGCAAGCCATTAACAAATTTGGCAGGTGGTAAATCGAAACCTGTCGGAGTTTGAACCAAACCGGAATTCTCGAAGACTCTTTGTCGTGAGAAAGGCCACTTTGGGTGGCTTTTCTGCTGCCCACCCTGTCCTGGTACTTCATCTACTCATGGATCATCGACGGGGCCTTCGCATAACCCCTCGGAAACGAGCGATGCCGATGACGACCCAAATATCGTTGAATACAGGACGCACTGCCTAGTTAATTACTGGCCAACAACTCCACAACCTTTTCACGGTGTCGGTCAATGTCGGCTTTCGCGAAGTCCAGCTGCTCGTCGGTCAAATCCTCGTATGCGGGGAGCTGTTTCTCGAAATCCTGCAATCTTTGTGCCATTCCTTCCAGGGAGATACTGTCAAAGACACCGTTTCTCAAGAACATACGAGCCACTCTCAATAGATCAGCCGGCAATTGATCGCCTTTGGCCATCCGGTTGGTAATCCACAGATATAGATCGACGATCTGCAATCCGATGCTGCGCTCGCTGGACTTCACTTCCGGAGCCTCAATGGGCAAATCTCTCAACTGCACATGTTTCGCGTCCAAGTCGCGAAACATGGGATGGAAGGAGTAGGCTTCGCGAACGGCCACACCCGCTTTTTCCAGCCCTTCGGCAATCCTAGTCAGATTGTAGTGGGTTTCGATCTGCGCATTGTTGAATTCCTGCTGACGATCTATCTTGATCGACGTTCGCCCCCTCCACCTGCGCCTTCGAGACCTTCGTGCAATCGCGCGTACGACGAACTGGTACCCTACCGCGTTAGGTGAAACGAGCTTCTTGTCGAAAATTCCGAAGTCAAGCGCCAAAGGGTTTCTGGTTCCGAACTCGAAGGCGTCGATAAACAACTCCTTTACTCTTGGCTGCAAGTCGGAGCGAATTGTTCTGGCCTTCAGATCGCTCAATAGATCAACTATGCGTTCCTGGTTCACTTTGTCCTTCTTTGTGATACAGAGCGCCCATGCTTTCTTGAGCAATTCTTCGTCGACAAGCTGGGTGAGAAAGTGGATGGCCGCAAATCTCAAGGGTGTCCAATAGAGATCCCATTTGACCGCCTTGTTGAGTCCGGCATCGAAAACGGCATCGAATAGAAGCACGAGTGCGTACGTCGGCTTGTCGATGTAGTAATAGTCAAAGGAAAAACGGAATTTCTTCTGTAGCGCGCGCAACTGATCCGCGATCTTGACCATGCCGCCCACGCCCATCTCGTTGGCATGCAAAACAGGAACACCCAAGCGTGTCGTCATTCTTCTATGCACGCCTTTGCCTAGCAAATCAACGTTCAGAGCGCTGGAGAGCACACCGTAACTGAGTCTCGGCTGGCTCGTGTCGAACAGGTTCATCCCTGTATTGCCCGATTCGTCGATGTGGAAAAACATGAGGCGCTTCTTGGACAGGATTTCCTAACAATCTTGATATTACATTCGATCCAATCGTCGATTAGCTACGTGCCTACAGCGATTCAGAAGGGTCAGCCAAGAGGCATAATCTGCCGTCCTTCAACCTCAATATATGAGCCCCTATGTTTAAGGTGAACCTGTCGGAGAATCGCCTCGTCCGGCTTGAAAAGCGGCGTTTTAACGATCTGAATCTGCAAGAGCGGCCCCATCTTCAGGAGTGGCTGGTGCAAACGCCGGAGGCGCTTGGCGAGGAACTACTGGTCATCCAGAAGGAATTCGACGGCTTCGCGGACACCCGCGAGCGGCTCGATTTGCTGGCGCTTGACAAGGAAGGCCGGCTGGTGGTCATTGAGAACAAGCTCGACGATTCCGGCCGCGATGTCGTGTGGCAGGCACTCAAGTACGTGGCCTATTGCTCAAGCCTCAAGAAGGCGGAGATCGTTGAAATCTATCAGAAGTACCTTGATCGGTGGCTAGACGGCCAGAACGCAGTGGCAAACCTGTGCGAATTCCTCGACATCGAAGATCTCGACGACACGGTACTGAACGCGGGCAATGAACAACGGTTGATATTGGTCGCGGCGAATTTTCGCAAGGAAGTCACGGCGACCGTACTGTGGCTGATCGGACACGGAGTTCAGGCGCAGTGCTTTCGGGTGATGCCTTACAGCTTCGGCGAGGAGCTTCTGATCGACCTGCAACAGATCATCCCGACGCCCGAGGCTGCGGATTACATGATCGGAATGGCCGCGAAGGAATCAGAGGAAAAGTCGGTACAGGGCACACAAAAGCGCCGCCAGGAGATGCGGCGGGCTTTCTGGACAAGTACGCTGGAGGAGCTGCGGTCCCGCAACATTTCACGATACGCCAACATCAGCCCTTCGAAGGATCACTGGCTGAGCAGCGCCACCGGCGTGTCAGGCTGCGGATTCAGCCTGATTTTCTTGAAGAGCGAGGCGCGCGTTGAACTTTACCTCGCGCGTGCCGAGGCAAGCGAGAACAAATGGATTTTCGATCGGCTTGAACGGGAGAGGCAGGAAATCGAAGAGCGTTTTGGCGCGGAACTCAAATGGCAAAGGCTGGACGACAAGAAGGCGAGCAGAATATCTCACGCACATCCGTTCGATGGATTTAATGACGAGAACTGGCCGGACATGATTGAGTGGCTGTGCCAGCACTTCGTCAAGCTGGAGGACGCGTTCTCGGAACCGCTCGCGCGTCTGAACCGGCGCTTGAGGTCACAGGGCGGCATTTCAGTAGGTAGTGGGAGCGATACCCGCTGAGTCTCATACGCATCGCGCATCCGTGTCGCCGTTACCGAGGGAAGCGATCGCTTACGGGCAATGAGCGAAACGACAGTAGTGCACGTCGAACCGGGAGAGACCCTCTCGGAAATTGCCGCGCGGCACGGCGTCACCGTCGAGCAATTGCAGGAATGGAATCGGATCAAAGAAGCGGACTATGTGCAGGCGGGTCAGAGAATCGTCGTCCATGACGCGGTGGTTACGCCTGGCTGGAACGAAGCAGCTGTCGCTTGGAGCGGGTGGCTGGGAGCAGCACTCGTCGTGGTGGCACTGTTACTTCTGTTTCGCCGCAAACGCAGGACCCCAACTTCGGCGCCTGATACCCGAGTCTCGTCGCCGACAGAGGCGCTGCATCGACACGGTTCGAAACCCACTCCGGTATTGCGGACATCCGCGCCTAAGGCAAACGCCGGCGAGCGACGTGTCCAAAAGGTGTTGACGAGGCGTTACCGGGACTGGCCGCTGCTCAATAACGTGCTGCTTCGCTCTGGAGGAGGGACAGCACAGATCGATCACATCCTCATATCGCCCGCCGGCGTATTCGTGATCGAGACCAAGGACATGGGCGGGTGGATATTCGCAAGCCCCGGGCAGCAAAGGTGGACGCAAACATTCAGAGCGGGCCGCTGGTCCCGCATGATGGGAATCAAGTCGAAGCGGTTTCCTTTCTACAATCCACTGTTGCAGAACGAAGGACACGCGAAGGCCCTGGTCAAACTCGGCGTAGTTAAACCTTGGGAATTCCGGCCCGTCGTCGTGTTCGTGGGCGACGCCGAACTGAAGACGGAGGAGAAGTTCGTGCGGTTTGAAGAGCACGAGGAGAAGGCAAAGCGGTTCCGTGGCTGGCGAATGCGAGGCGTCGTCTGCATGAGCCTGACGGAGCTGCACCGCTACATCGATTTCTCCGTTCGCGTTACGTCGAGTCGAAGCCTGACGCGAGAGAGGATGGAGGCGATCCGGGCAAAGATAGCAACGGCTGCCCTGCCCGTGACAGCGGAAACTCACGCCAAACATGTCGAGTACGCCCGGTCTGCGAAGCGCGCATCGTGGTGATGAAGCACCAGGGGCGCTGAAGGGGCAATGGCAGTGATCTTCCCCCCAGAATCGGTCCACCCGAACTGAGAAAAAGCACTATTGCAAAGTTGGGGCGCTTAACTCAAACCTTCCGTTGGTCATGCAAAGGCGATAGCGTTCCAAAACGTCCATCCCCACCAAGAGCTGGAAGTCCGGATGTTTGAGTCGCATTGGCGACATTCGAATTCGCGTGGATCGGAAGTCATCTATATCGCCGTCACCTGAACTTGAAAACCCAAGCACCAGGCTAACGGGGTATACCGGATCAACTCGGCCTGTCGACCCATCGGCGCCGGCCACCGGCCGCTGGCCAGCAGAAACCAATCCAATCCTGCTGATTTCGTCCTCATAAAGAGCACTGAAATTTGCACCCGTGTCAATTAGCCCTCGAAACTTGCGTCGTCCCACATGCTTGCCGGGATCTCTTACATCAGGCTGAAGCATCCACACGTCCACAATCATTTGGCCGTTTCTTATCCGGCCCCTGAGGAACGACATTTAAGAAACAGCTAGCTAGATGTAGGGCGTCATGGCGCCGAAACACGCCGCCTTCTCGCCGATCAACTGAACGGAAAAACTGCCCAGACCATATTTCTCACAACCAGTGAAGAAAGCATCGTCGTAGTCGTCGAATATCTCAACAAGCCGGCGGTTTCTGAGCAATACCGTCTTGCCCAAGTGTTTGGCTTCGAGTTCTGCTCGGTGTTCTTCGTAAGCCTTCAGATTCTCACGAGCTTGCTTCAAGCCCTGATCGGCGCGTGTCGTCATGTGAAGTCTCCGAGATTGTCTCCAACGACGCAGGGTTAAAGATCGACCCTGCCCCGACGTTCCCGTAAATAGAACGATTTAGAAATCTATTGACAGCTGCGAGATTCACACGTCTGGCTCAGAAAAAAGCCCGCATTTCGGTTTCCCAAAATGTGGGCCATAAGCATTTCGCACAGACGGCACCGCGTCCATGGCAACAAAATACTGCCAGAAAGGACAGTAGTTAGCAATAGCTAACAAGGGGGAATATATCGAGTTTTACCCAACCCGCTGCGCAGCTCGCGTCTTTCTTCTAGCGGTTACTTGATTGTGCCTGAGCATCTTGGCCCAATACTGAATCGAGCTATCCTTGGATTCCCGCGCACACCTCCGCACAGCGGCCCGAAGCACTCTATTGTTCTTTAGGTTTTCGATGACTTCCAGTCGTGGGCGAACAGATCCCCGCTTTAACCATTCCGTTGCGTCCCACGCCGGGTCAAGTTTGCTCTCGGTCAATACCGCTTTACTTGCCTCTCTCTCGATTCGTTGGATTACGTCTTTGGGGACCCCGCCGAATATGAGCGACATTAGCGCACGTATCATCTCCCGATAGATAAAGCCGATCATTCCTCCGGGCGTGTTGTTAGCGCCCTCGATACTCGCGTACCGATTGGCTATAAATATTTCGGATTTTCCATGTTCCCGAAAATAGTCCAGGATGTTTGTGCTGTGCCTGAGAGGTGTGACACTTTCCAGTAACTGAATAGTGCTGTCGAAACATCGCTTTAGTTCATTGAATGCCGTCGGGTTGTGTTGTTGAACATCCTCCAACAGTTGGTGTAGCTGGTGCCCGCGAGAACGAACCTGTTTCTCTGACAGGCCGCCGTCTATAAGAATCGCCTTGAGGCCTTTCTCGATTGCTTCGTGAGCATTCCGCGCGTCCGACCTTGCCTTAGCATTTGAATATGCTATGGAGAGTAGTGCAATCTGAAGGAGCCTTTTGGAGAATTCGTCTTCTGGTTGTTCATACAAGTTGGCTGCATCCTTCAAGCGGCCATGTATATCGAGCGGCGTTCTTTCCAGTTCATCGAGGGCATACCTTAAGTCTGCCCATACGTCTGCATTGTTTAGCGACATTATGATTTCTGCCTTTCAGCGCACACCGACAAGATTAAATTCCGACTTTAGCCTAGAAAATATGATACGAACCTGGTCAAGAACGGTGACTCCCGATGGGATTTAACAATCTCGTATCCGCGCATCTCCTGGCCTATTGCTGGTGTCAATTCAGGAGCGAGTAATGACCAATATCGCATGTCTCGGCTGGGGTTCTCTAATCTGGGATCCTCGCAACTTACCAATCCAGCGGTACTGGTTTAATGACGGCCCGCTGGTTCCAGTCGAATTCGCGCGACAATCCGCAGATGGTCGAATCACATTGGTAATCTCGCCCGCAACTCGCCCCGTGCGGTCGCTATGGGCTCTTATGGACGGCGATAGTCTCGAAGACGCGATAAAACAGCTGCAGCAGCGGGAAGGAACAAAGAACCCGGATCACATCGGCAGTTGGTCGAGGGGACAACAGCCTCCCGACGAGATCCCTGAGTTGAATGAGTGGGCGCGTGCAATAAATGTCGACTCGGTTATCTGGACAAAGTTACCGCCAAATTTCAATGATGGCGACAATGGGAAACCTCGCGTAGAAGACGTACTCCGGTACCTTCGGAAGCTGACCGGGACCGCACGAGACGCTGCAGAAAAATATATTCGTCGGGCACCGCGGCAGATTGATACGGCCTATCGAAGACGGATCGAAGCCGAGCTTCAGTGGTTGCCAAAGGCGGGAGACAAGTAGATGCATGGCAGAGCATCCGCGGGTTGCAGCGCAAGTCAACCTTCGGACCAGAACGCTACAGTGGCTAGCCGAGCAGACAAAACATGACTTGGGCCCAACTCGTAACATTCAACGTTGTCCTGATAGTCGCTATTGCGAGTCCCGGGCCAGCGATGCTGATGGCGACCCAGACCGCGTTGAGCGCAGGACGCACCGCCGGAATCGCGGTAGGCGCCGGACTCGGTCTGATGGCCGCAATCTGGACGATGATGGCGCTTCTCGGATTTGGCGTGGTCTTCGAGCTGTTCCCCTTCTTGTACGTCGGCGCCAAAGTCGCGGGAGCTGCTTATCTTCTGTACATCGCATACAGGATGTGGAGGAGCGCTGGCGACCCTGCCAAGGCCGTAATCAAACCGGGCAGGCGCGCATTCCGGCAAGGGTTTCTGGTGAATCTCTTCAATCCGAAATCCGTGCTGTTCGCCGCCGCTGTTCTAGTCACGGTCTTCCCTGCCGGTATTGGTGTGACCGACAGTATCGTGATCGTCGCAAACCACTTCCTGGTGGAAATCGCTTTCTATTCGGCACTCGCCTTCGGCATGAGCACGCAAGCCGTCGCAAAGCGTTACATGCAGGCAAAAATCTACATTGATCGCGCCGCCGCGGCTGTGCTCGGCGCTTTGGGCCTGCGAATTCTGCTCAGCAGGTAGCCTGCCCAGTTCCTTCTGCTTGGATCAACTCTTTCGAGACGTCCACCAATGGAAGCCGACAGGCATCAGGAATACTACTGCGAGGGCAGCTAACGCGATCCACAGCCTTGTGTTTACCCAGGCCGCATCGGGAAACACGACTCGGAACATGAATGTCGGAAACACGAGAACGAACATCACGGCTGAAGCAATGCCCAGATAGACTCGCTTGAACAGCCGGCCAAAGGATGGAGCCCTGCTGTAACGCACGCCGAGGAATATGCCTGCAAGACCTAAACTGCAGCCAAGCAACACACCCAACATGCCAAGTAATAGTTCATTCATGAGCGTAATCCTCCTTCGCCGGCAACGGTGTCCATGGTTGTTTCGATCCTAACATTGCCGAGATCATGAATGACTATTCCTTGCGCATGAATCGCCAGCGTCCATCCTGGCCCATCACGGCCAGAAGATCGTCATTTGGATAGTTCACCTCGTCAGCCGTTGTCCGGTCACCGATCTCCAGGTAAACAACTTCCTTGTCGGTATGGTTGACCAGGTGATGCGCCTCACCTCCCGCCGGGAAACCGGCGCACATGCCGGGCGCCAGCGGTCGCGCTCCGGATTCTGAATTACATGCCAATTGGACATGGAAAATGTCCTTGCAATTGCTAAAACCGCTCTATAAGCTGGACTCACCCTCCGGGGCGCGGTGCAGCTTTTTGAAGGATCAAATCATGACGACAGCACGCAGTATTTTTCTGTCCGGAAATACGACGAAGGACGAGCAAGAGTATTTCAGACTGATTGACGAGATTGCCGGAAAGCAAGAGTCTCGAATTATCAGCAACGGCAAGCCTGCTCATGCCGTTTATCTGCTCTACAAGTTTCTCCATTGCGCGAGACGCAGGATCAGCATTTGCACCGGCCGGTTGCTGCAAGAGTTGCCTGGCAAAACGGGTAGTGTGCTGGCGTACGCAGATCCCGTACTCGCAAGAGCGGCAATCCACTTCTTGGGCAGAGAAAACACCGAGCTCTCAATAGTCGTCGCGGACAAGGACGGGCTGGATACTGAGGGTGAGCCCCAAAGTCATCCATTTTTGAAAGCACTGGTGGATGCCGGGGCCGCCGTCAAAGGAACGGTGACGGTTGCTGCCAGTCGGAACGATCCGATGGAAGCGTTCCCTTACCATTTCCTGGTGATGGACGATACGGCTCTGCGTGTTGAAATCGATACCGAGAGTGCAGAAGCGTACGTGAATTTCAACGATCCTGTCCTCAACGAGCGTTTGCAAAGCCTGTTCCACCACTTCCAAGAAGACAGCAAACCTTTCTTCCAACTCCCTTTGCCCGCCTGATCCTGCGGGGATTGCGCTGCATGGAGGCTTTGAAATGAAGACCAGTTTCGACGAAGCCATGGCTGAGATTCGAAAGAACATCAAGGCGTATCAGTCCATGGAAAAGGAATTGGAACGCGATCATTTTGGCAGGATCGCAATGTTCCATGACGGAAAATTAGTCTCGACCTACAACGACCGCGGAGATGCTTACGACATTGGCTGCGAAAAGTTCGGCCTGGGTCGTTTTGCACTGAAGCGGATCGGCGAGAAACCCGCATCGCCAGGCGCCGGCACATGGAGCGCAAAAACTATACCGGCATAGATACCGGCATTCAATTGCCATATTATCTGCATCTGAAAACTCTAAGTTACTGATTTATATATATTGCGTTCCGGCACGCCAACCGGCATAATGACCGGCACTGTGCTTCCGATAATGATGGAACCAATGCTGCCCCGCGACGACAAGGCGGGCATGACCGACCTTGCCGTGGAACTCGTGGCGAAGGCAAGCGAACTTGCAGGGCGGATTCAACATACCGTGCGAGAGAGCATCGGGGATCTCGTGCGCTCCATGAATTGCTACTACTCGAATCTCATCGAGGGACACGATACGCACCCGCGAGACATCGAGGCAGCGCTGGAGGACAACTACTCGCCGGACCCTGAAAGGCGCGCTCTGCAGAAGGAAGCCCGCGCGCATATCGAAGTGCAAAGATTGATTGACAACGGTGACGATCCCCGGGAATTGCCGGTATCGACCGCGTATATCCAATGGATCCACCACGAATTCTGCCAACGTTTGCCCGACGAGTTGCTCCGGGTCGAAAACCCGGACACAGGCGCGGAGGTGCGCGTTGTGCCCGGAAAAATCCGGGACGGTGGAGTGGCGGTGGGCCGGCACATCGCCCCGCCCGCAGCCGACCTGCCGCGCTTTCTGAATCATTTTGAAACCGCCTACACAAGGAACTGGCTGTCCAGGACGCGGACCATCATCGCGGCAGGGGCGGCGCACCATCGATTCCTGTGGATCCATCCCTTCTACGATGGAAACGGACGAGTGGCTCGACTGATGTCACACGCCATGCTTTTGCGCTCCGGCGTCGGCAGCAGCCTCTGGTCCATATCGCGCGGGCTGGCCCGCAACGTGACCGAATACAAGAACAGGCTCGCGGGCGCCGACGCGCCCAGGCAAGGCAATTACGACGGCCGGGGAAAAAGATCCGCAGCGCAGCTGGAAAAATTCTGCGTGTTTTTCCTGCGAACCTGCATAGACCAGGTCGAGTTCATGGGTTCGCTCCTGCAACCCGGCGAACTATTGCGGCGAATGAAACTCTACACCGATGATGAAGAAGCCGCCGGGCGCTTACCGGCGCGCTCCATGTCCCTGCTTCGCGAGGCGCTGCTGATGGGAGAGTTCGCACGCGGACGGGCGCCGGAAATCACCGGCTACCAGGAACGGCGCAGCCGCCAGATACTCTCCACACTGCTGAAGAAAGGCTTACTTGTTTCCAATGGCCCGCGCGCTCCAGTGCGCCTGGGCTTCCCGCTCGATGTCGTGGAACGCTGGTTTCCACGACTCTACCCGGTAGATTGACACGTCGTGCGTGCATGGGGTCCGTAGACAACCGCAACGGCCAGCGTATGATGGCGCGGGGCAACAATCAATGACAGGAACCGGTCGGGAACCGGTTTCGGGAGGGACCCACATGAACGATGCGAGCACGGGCCTGCCGGTTACCCAAATCGATCACACCGTCGTCCGGGGTGTGATCGCCTATACGTCGAAAAAACCTGAACGGTTGGATCAGGAACGCGGCCGGGAGTTCTTCACCATCACCAAATACGGCTGGGGTGGCCGCACCATTGGCGTTCATACGGAAATCGACGACCGCCCCTCCGTTATGCGCGATGCCACTTACACGGTGGACGAAAACTGGATGCCCCAGGATTGTTTCGTCCGGCTTACCGTCGGCGACAAGTTCATGGGCACGGGGTGGTTTAAATTCCATGACGACTATACGGAGTGTGAAACGTACACCGCATTGGAAGGCCGGGTGTCCCAGCGTATGGACCACAAACACGGCCCATTGAAGTCTTTTCAGAACCATGCCATCGCCTGCGACAGCTGGCACTTTTCCCACTACGACCTGAGCAAAGGTCCCGGCCAGCAAAGCATTGACGAGTTGCTGCTGTGCTCGCCCGACCACAGAGGTGCGACCGGCCCGATGCTTTACCCCCTGCGTCTGGACCTGGTGTATGTGGGTGACGAAAAAATCACCGTCGGCGCCGGCACGTTTGATGCCCATCACTTCCAGGTGCCGACCAACACCGACCTTCCCGAAGAACACCCGCCCTATGAGGTGTATACATCGACAGACGGGGAATACACTTTCCTCAAGGGTGGAGTCGCCGGGTACATGCAGACTCATTACGAACTGGTGGAATATGAAAAGACACTTGGATAAAAGACTGGCGGCCAGGGGGGTTCATTTATGATCAAGGAGTACCACCAGCGCGACCATGTGGCGCGCAAGGGGCGCCTGCTATACACCTCCAGGAAGCCGGACCGCATGGGTGAGGAACGGGGCCGGGAAGTGTGGACCCTGACGCGGCATTCCGATGGCCGCCGGTCGTTGATGTCTCACGGTGAAATCGATGACCGGCCCAGTGTATTGCGTTTTGTCCAGCTCACCGTCGACAGCGGCTTTTCACCTGTTGACGCCTTTGTCCGCATCACCATCGGGGATGAATTCCGCGGCTCGGGCTGGTTTCGCTTTGCCCATGGGGTTGCCGAGTGCGAGACGGTCACAACCACGGAAGGCCGGTTGTCTCAACGTGTGCCGTACTCGGGTATTTGCCCCGTCTTCGGCGGTCATGCCATTCAGAATGACGGTTGGGTCTGCGCCGGTGTGGATTTATCCAAACCCGGTGAACCGCAGACGTTTGAACATTTTTTGTCGTCGACCGATCATCGCGGTGCGACAGGGCCGACCATTGCGACAGCCCGGCCTACGGTGATCTATCACGGGGATGAGGACATCACGGTGGGTGCAGGCTCGTTTACGGCGCATCACTTTCAATTCGTGGCGGTCGGGGGCCTGCCCGAAGAACACCCGATCTACAACGTATGGACCACAAACGACGGTGACTACGTGTTTCTCAAGGGTCAGGTCGACGGGTACATGCAGACCCATTACGAATTGGTTGAGTTAAGCGACGGACTCTAACGATCCGACCACCGGGGGCAAGCCTGGTGCGGCGGTTCCGGGCAGCGTCGTTCGCCGTTCCTAGTCTTCCCACTCCTGGCTTCTGTAGAACTTCAGGCGGTCTCGGTTGCGCTCGCGCTGGCGCTTCAGGTTGCGCTGCTCAAACAGGTAGCCGAAAACTTTCGCAATAACGACCAGCGCTAGGGCGCATAGGATTACTATCAGGATTGTTGACGAGATCAAATCAACCCTCCCGGGAATGTTCCTTCAGAAAAAACTCGTCCGGAACAACGCCTTCAGGAAAGTTGATTCTAGATTCTAGTCCTAAATGGATTCAATTGGTTTCATATCGTTTCTTTAGGGATCAAGCAATGACAAGAATGCTCCTGGCGGCGATTGTCATTCAGGGCCTGGCCCTGGTCGCGAAACAGAACGTGCCGAACGCGGGCGGCTTCATCTGCCGGCGCGCCGAATGATGCGGATCGGGTCTATTCGCCTGGCGCAGGGCGTCACGCGCCGGCACGTGCTGGCGGCCGTGTTTGCCAGCCTGACGACGCTCAGTCTTCTGGTCTACATCAATCTCATCCAGCCGTATCTGTTGATCAACATCCTGGCGCTGCCGCCGTCGGACATCGGATCGGTGACGGGACGCCTGGCTGCAGTGCACGAAGGCGTGGCGATTGTCACGATGTGCCTGATCGGCGGGCTGTCCGACCGGTGGGGCCGTCGGGCCTTCTACGCCGCCGGGTTTTTCATGATGGGGCTTGGGTATCTGCTCTACCCGCTCGCGGACTCCACGACGCAGCTGACGCTTTTTCGCGCCGTCTTCGCAATCGGCAGCAGCACGGCGCTGGTGATGTTCACGATCGTCGCCGTCGATTACAGCCGGGGCGAGTCGCGGGGCAAGGTGATCGGCGCGCTCAATGTCATCAGCGGGATCGGCGTGATGATCATGACCGTCGTCATGTCCCGACTGCCGTCCATGTTGGAGAACGCCGGGTTCGACGGGGCGGCGGCCGGCCGCGCGGTTTTCTGGATCACGGCGGGTCTCTGCTTCTTGTCGGCCATCGTTCTGGGCCTCGGCCTCAAGAAAAAATCAGCGGGAGACGCACATCAAGAAGCCGGCCCACTCGCTTCCGCCGTTACGGCGCTCAAACTGGGGCTGCGCAACCGCACTCTGGCCCTCACCTACGGGGCCGCTTTCATCGGCCGCGGCGACCTGGCCATCATCGGCATTTTCCTTCCGCTGTGGGTGGCCCGGTCCGCGCTGGACGCCGGAATGTCGATGGGAGACGCAACTCTCCGGGCCGGCGCCTTGCTGGCCGTTCACCAGGTTGCCGTCGTGGCCTGGGCTTACGTGGCGGGTTACCTGAACGACAGGTTCCACAAGGTCAGCGTAATGGTCCTCGCCTTCGTGCTGGCCACGGTCGGATACGGCGCCTTGTGGGTGGTCGGAGATCCGTTTGCGCTTCTTGCGTTCGCCGGCGTGATTGTTCTGGCGGCCGGCGAAATCAGCATCGTCATCACCAACAATGCCCTGGCCGGAGAACAGGCGCCCGAGCCGTCGCGCGGCGCGGTGCTTGGATTCCTGGGCGTATTCGGGGGCGTCGGCATCGCCGCATGGACCCTCGTCGGCGGCCGGATCTTCGACGGTATCGGCGCAACCGCGCCCTTTGTCATGATGATTCTGGCTAACCTTGTCGTCATTGCCTGGGCGCTGATTGTCAGGAGAACGGCTGCCTCGGCGCCTTAGTCGAGCATCGCACCCGAAGGGAGTTCCAGCCATGTACATCAATCTTTGGTACGTCGCGTCGTTCAGCAGCGAACTGAAGGACGAACCGGTGAAAGTGCGAATGCTGAACCGGGACTTTGTGCTCTTCCGGGACGGCGACGGAAAAGCGCATTGCCTGAGCAACGTGTGCCCGCACAGGGGGGTGAGCCTGGCCCAGGGCAAGTGCTTTGACGACGGCACTCTGCAATGTCCGCAGCACGGCTGGCGGTTTGGCGGCGATGGCCGCTGCACTTCCATCCCATCCCAGGGCGACGATTTTGCAATGCCGCCGGGCGCCAGGGTCGATTCCTACCCGACCGAGGAACGGCACGGGTTGATCTGGACGTTCCTGGGGGACAGCCCGGACACCGCCCCGCCCATACCCGACATGCCGGAGATCGAAACTCCCGGCTGGCGGACGCTTGAATACGGCGAAGTCTGGAACGCCAACTACCACTGGGCGAAGTTCGCGAACATCGATCTAACCCACGTTCCCATCGTGCACGGGCAGGAATTCATCGGCAGCTTTACGCCGAAGGAGAACATCTCTCGTCCGGATGACTACAGCATTTCATCGCACATACGAACGCCGTTTGAGCAGCCCAAGGGTGATTGGAGCGAGATACGCGAAGAACAGAAGCACATCGCCTCGACGCTTACCTTCCATGTGTCCGGATTCACGTTCAAGGGACATCTGGAGATCGGCGGCGAGGGGTCGGGCATATTCGCCACGTTCTACGAAATGTCCACGCCCATCGACTCGCAAACGACCGCCATGCGCTACCTGTTTACCCGCAATTTCATGGCCGAACCCGAGCACGACGAAGGGTATATGGCGCGCAACATGAAGAACGTCAACGAGGATCGCGCACTTGCCGAGACCCAGTTGCCGAAGAATGGACCTGCACCGCCGGGCGACCGCGACCTTCTTATCGATCCGGACGACACCATGCTCAAGGGCTATTGGGAGATCCTCGGCCGGCTGCGGGATAGAGGTTGTGAGATCGACCTGGCGGCGCTGGAAGAGCTGGACCGCGGCCACCGCTACTGCGCCATTCCGTCCCCCGCCCGCCTGACCAACCCCACCGCCTGGACCCACGACACCGTTCCACTAATCCAATCGGTTACTAATCATCCCGGCAAGCGCAAGTCATAGCGCGTGCTGCGCCCGCCAGCGGGCAGCCGCTCAAGCGCCCCGATTTTCGTGAGATAGGACAGATCCCGAGTGGCCGTTGGGCCCGAGCAACCCGTCAGCGCAACGTACTTGCGCGCACTCATGCCGCCCTTGAAGCCCTCGGGACCTTCGCGCAACATGCGGGCCAACACCTTCTCCTGGCGGTCGTTGACGCGGTTCCCGTAGCTACGCCAGAACGCGGCCTTGCGAATCACGAACGCGATCTGATCCCTGGCCTGTTCCTGAGAATTCAGGACGCACTGCGTCCACCACTCCAGCCAGCCGGTAATGTCCATACTGCTTTGTCGGCTGGCCTGGTTAAGCATCCGGTAGTACTCCTTGCGTTGCCGTTCGATGGCGGCGGACAGGCTCAGTAATACCGGGTAGCCCAATTCCTGGGACAGCGCGATCTCGGCGATCGCCCTGCCCATGCGCCCGTTTCCGTCCGCAAACGGATGAATGGACTCGAAATACAAATGGGCGACACCTGAGCGCACCGGTCCCGGCAATGAACTGCTGGCATTGAACCATTCGACGAAGGTTTCCATTTCGCCGGCAACCCTGGAAGCCGGAGGCCCCTCGAAGTGCACTTTCTCCTTCCCGGCAACGCCGGAGACGATCCAGACCGGCTCCGTGCGCCAGCTTCCCGCGTTAAGCATCCGTTCACCCAGGAATTCGCGATGCCAGGAGCACAAGGTTTCAATGGTCAGCGGCTTGGCGAATTCCTGGCGGGACTGAACGACCAGACGAGCGATTCCGCGAGCATCAGGATCCTGCCGTCGATCCTCTGCGGCCAGACCCAGTTGCTTGAGAACGGAAGACCGAATGGCCTCGGGATCAATAATCTCGCCCTCGATCCGCGACGTCTTCTGAGCCTCTACGACCATCAGATCGATCATTGAGTTGGTGCGCTCCTGCTCGGAAAGCGGCTGCACCTCGCGGGCAAGCCGGTTGACGGCCAGCGCGTAGCGATAGCTGTTGTCCTGGACAACCTCCGCATTCCAGGTGAAATGCGGCCAGTCCTTGAGTTCCCAGATGTAGGGCATGACGGAACTTTCCGTTTCGGTTTGATGGGAATGATCCGAATAATACCCCTATTCGGATCACATATCTGCTATTTATCGCAATATTATGATTCGAATAGGCATCATATTCTCATCAGGGGTATAGAGTTGAGAAGCCTTTGAAGGAGGAAATGTGACTGAAGACGAAATATTGATTGAGCGAATCCGTCCGTTGCTTGACGGCCATGCGGGTTTTTCAGAGAAGAAGATGTTTGGGGGCGTTTGCTTCCTGATCAACGGCAACATGTGCCTTGGGACATGGAAAGGTTCGCTGATCGTTCGTCTGGGGAAGGACAAGCACGAGGAAACGCTTGCCCGGCCGCACACCCAGCCCGCCAACATAACGGGCCGGGTCATGACGGGATGGGCGCTGGTCGAACCGGCCGGAATAGCGTCCGAGCCGGACCTCAAAATCTGGGTGGAAGAAGCAGCCGCGTTCGCCGCAAGCCTCCCGGCCAAATAACCGCCGGGCGCCGGACCGCGGCACTTACGTCCGACTTATGAATGCCCGAAGCACGGGCAAGATCCTTTCCGGAGCTTCCTCGGCCAGGAAGTGTCCGCAGTCCGGAAATTCATGTGCCTCGACGTTGGAGAGCTCCGACTTCCACCGATCCAGTTCCTTCTTGCGAAACGCGATGTCCCGAAGTCCCCAGAGCACCAGTGAGGGCTTGTCCGCAAACGTCGCCCGCTCGCGCCAGATCGAACCAAGCCATTCGCCTGCTTCGACAATGTAACCGGGCAGAGCGGCATTCGCGGCCCGGGCGTCGGGTGTCGGCAGTGCGTTGCGGTAGTGGGCCCTGACCTCCGCTGTCAGGACTTTGCTGTCGCCTACCGCCATCGGCATGACCCTGTTTACGAAAATATTGTGGTGCTTTATCAGGTATTGTCCGATCCAGCTCGACATCAGGAAGCTGAACGACTTGAAGTGGAAGTCGTCACCGACCGGCCAGCACCAGGTGTTGGAGATCACGAGGCGCCTGACCCTGTCCGGACGCCGGCGTGCCAAGTCGAGACCGATCGGGCCGCCCCAGTCATTCACGAACAACGTCAAGTCGCGAAGATCCAGATGGTCGATCAGCGAATCGAATCTGTTTGCGTGCCTCTTGGGGTGATGGTCTTCACTCCGGTCGCTTCGCGACGACAGGCCAAACCCGATATGGTCGGGAGCGATGCAGCGGAATCCGGATCGAAGCCCGGCGATCAGATGCCGAAATTCAAAGGACCAGGCCGGATTGCCGTGAACGAATACGATTGGATCGCCCGAGCCTTCGTCAACATAGTGCATCCTGTGTCCGGACGGGGTAGTGAAGAACCTGCTGTCGAACGGGTACATCTCGTTCGCAACCCAGTCCGGGCGAGAGATCGAAGCAATCCGGTTCATCCGGCCGACAACTCTTGCAGCTTGGCGAGGCACGAGATCCAGCTATGCTCGTGTTCGTCACGCGCCTCGTCCTGCGCAAACCGGGAATGGGTCAGGGTAAGGCGCGTCTTGCCGGGTAACTCAGGCTCAAACTCGACGGCAAGAAGCGTCTCGACATCGCTACCCTCCCAACACCAGGTGTGCACCAGCCGCCGGTAGGGTACGACTTCCCGATACACGCCGCGGGTGAGCCATCTTCGTCCGTCCGCGCCACGAAATTCGATAAGAAACTTCCCTCCGATCACGGCATCCGCGACCGTGCGAACCGCAACGGCGTTGCCGGGCGCCAGCCAACGTTTCAGGACCAATGGATCGGTCCACGCAGCCCAGACCGTCTTTATCGGGGCGTCTATCACCCGATGCAGGGTCAGGTAGATTTCCGTTTCGGGCGGTTGCTCTTGTTCGGGCTTTGTCATTGCGGTTCTTCCGAACCCGAACCGCCACTTTTGGGTCCGACCTGGGCCTCGAGCGCATCCAGGCGGTCAGTCCAGAAGCGCTCGTGAAAGCTGAGCCAGCCCCAGGCGTCCTCAAGCGCAGCCGGGTTGATCCTGCACACCCGTTCCCGCCCTCGCGCTTCTCGCGTCACCAGGCCCGCGCGCTCAAGAACGCCCAAATGTTTCGAAACCGCGGCGAGCGACAGGGAGAAGGGTCTGGAAAGGTGGCTGACGGTCGCTTCCCCCTTCGCCAGGCGATCAATGATGGCCCGGCGGGTTGGATCGGATAGCGCCTGGAAGACCTGATTCAAATCATACTCAACCATGTGGTTGAGTATATTGGCCTCCCAACCGATACGCAACCATTTGGTTGAATATGATCGGCTCATGCAAACATAGCTTGGGCCGCCGCCCAGGGCGCCTGTTATCCTGCCGCGATGACGGCGCTCTACGACAGGATCGGGCGCGGATACGCGGACTTTAGAAGGCCCGATCCGCGCATCGAGAAGGCGATATGGGGAGCGCTGGGTGACGCGAAGTCCGTCATCAACGTCGGCGCCGGAGCCGGCTCGTATGAGCCGGTCGACCGGCACGTCGTTGCGGTGGAGCCGTCGATGACGATGATCGCGCAACGGCCGGAGGGCAGCGCCGCCGCGATCCAGGCTACGGCGGACTCCTTGCCGTTCGGGAATGACAGTTTCCACGCGGCGATGGCGATCCTGTCCGTCCATCACTGGGGCGACAAGGCGAAGGGGCTCCGGGAACTAAGGCGCGTTGCGCGCGACCGTGTCGTTGTGCTGACATGCGACCCCGAAGCGCGGGGATTCTGGTTGACCGACTATTTCCCGGAACTCTTCGAGATCGACCGTCAGATATTTCCTTCGTTCCGCGACATTGAGCGCGAACTCGGATCCGTAACAGTGCAGACGGTCCCCGTTCCGCACGATTGCACCGACGGCTTTCTCGGCTCCTGCTGGCGACGCCCCCACGGCTATCTCGACGAGCGGGTGCGCGGCGCAATGTCCACGTTCTCCAAGCTGTCGGAAACGGAGACCGGGCTGGCGCAACTGAGCGCCGACCTCGAATCCGGGCACTGGCAACGCAAGTACGGAGCGCTTCTGAACGAAACGGAACTCGACATCGGCTACCGCCTGCTCATAGCCGGCGCCTGACGCGTCTGTTGGCCGCGGAAACCGTATACGATTGCCGTTTTGGCGTCGGCAAGGGGAAAATTGTGCGTATCACTGTGTTTGCGTCGCTGCGGGCGACTTTTCTATTGGGAGTGGCATTGACCATGACTGCACATTCGATCGATTCGGCCCAGGCTGCCGAGCAAGACGAAATCGAAGCCATAAAGGCCTTTATTCACCACACCGCGGAAGTCTGGAACACCCAGGACTTCCGCAAGGTGCTGGACCTCTGGGACCAGGACGAAGAGGTGCCCTTCTACCTGGCCGAGGAACAGGAACGCTGGTTCCTCGGTTGGGAGCCGCTCCGGGCCTATCTGGCTCCGCCCCTGCCGAACCCGGTGCTGGAAGCGCTGCGCGAGGAAATGTATGACATTTCGGTCAAGCTCATCGCCGACGATCTGGCCATCGCCGTGTGGTACATGCATTTCGAAATGAAGATGCGAGGGAGGAGCGCCCTGGGCGAGGAAATCCGGATGAGCGCGGTCTTGCGCAAGAAGCCCGAGGGATGGCGGTTTATCCATTGGGCGGAGTCGCCCCTGACACCCACGGCCTATATCGACAAGCTCAGGGAGAAGGAGGTGGATTATGAGAAATTCACGCCCCTGCTTGAGCGCGGGCGTGCGGTAAGGGAAGCCTGGACGGCCGAGGCACAAGAAAAAGCCGCCAGCGAATAGCCGGACGGCCGTAACGGCTCAGATGCGCGTAGTAGGCCCGAGCGCGGTCGAAGCGCGAACATCCGCTGTCACAGCCTTCGTGGCGGCCGCGCTTTTCGCGCCGGCCTCCCTGACGGCTCAACCGGAACCGGAACCGGAAATCGAGCAACTGGTGGTTGAGGGGGAGCGGCTCCCCGAAGGCGCGGCCGACCCGTTCGGGGTGCTGGACGCCGCCATCGGCGATACGGTTTTCGGCCTCGACAAGACGGCGTGGGAAACTCCCCGTTCCACCGCGTCCCTGAGCGAAGAGCTGCTCGTGCGGCATGGCGTCGAGACGGTAGAGGACTTCTCGCAAATCATCCCGGGCGCCCATACGGCCTCGTTCTTCGGGCTGGCGGCCAGCATCGACCTGCGGGGCGCCCTTGCCGACACGCACTTTCGAGGCATGCGCCGGCTGGTCAGCGCCGGAGGATGGCAATCGCTCATTCGGGCCGCCGACCGGGTGGACGTTGTACGTGGACCGGCCACGCCCATCCACGGTGCGGGATCGATTTCGGGCTACATCAACCTGGTGCCCAAGACCGCACGCGCCGACGAGGACCGGTTCATCGAGGCGCCCAGAGGCGACGTGGCCGTCCGAGTCGGTTCCTGGAATCGCTATGGCTTCGAAGGACAGCGTGGCGGTCCCGCGCGCCTGTTCGGAAAACCGGCAGGCTATCACGTGTTCGGCCTCTGGGAGGACGCCGGAAGTTACTACCGGGAACATCCGGGGCAGCGGCAGCTCATGCTGCAGGGAACCCTGGTGGTGGACCTGCGCGGCGACGTCTGGATCGAAGCGGGGCAGCAGTATCAGCGCTGGCGCGGCGCGGAGAACGCCGGCTGGAACCGCGTCGATCAGAAGCTCATCGACGAGGGCCTGTACCTGTCCGGCGAGCCGCTGGTGAACCTGGACAGCGACCGCGACGGACGGATCAGCCAGCGCGAAGTGCTGGCCGTCAGCCCGCGCAATCGGCTGGCCGTGTTCCAGCCCTACGGGCAGACCGGCCTGACGTTCGCCAGCGAGGCCGAACGTCAGGCTCTGCGGCTCAACCCGGACACGCTGCGGCGCGTGCCGATCGGCGCCGAACATTGCCTTTGCGCTCCGTCGGACAGCGGCGCGGCCGAGTCTCTGGCCGCCTACTTCGACGTGTTCGCGGAATTGGGCCGGGTGACGTTGCGCCAGAAGCTGTTCCTCGATTACGCCGACCGGCACATCGTGGCCAGCTACGGGTTTTCGCAGCAGCACCGCACGGTGCTGGTTGAGGAGCGTCTGGAGGCCGTGTTTCGCGGTCTTGAACTGGGCCGGGCGCTCACCGTGGATCTGGTCCTTGCGCCCAACCTGCGCTACTACGACACGCGGGCCCGCCAGGACTTCTCCTACGAGTTCTTCAACCGCAGGGACATCAGCAAGCCGCCGTCCCCGCTCGACCTGCGCGACTCGGCCTTCGCCAGTCCAGGCGAGGAAGCCCACACTTCGGATGTCGCCACGGAATGGCTGAACCTGGGCGTGGCGGCGCTGGCGGACGTGACTTTCATGGAGCGCTGGTCGGTGCTGGCCGGCGCGCGCTGGGACCGCTACGACCTGACTTCGACCAACGGCCCCGGGCCACTCGTGACGGCCACGCCGAACGCCTCGGCGTCCACCGTGCAAAGCAAGCTTTCGTGGAGCGTGTCGGTCAGCGTGACGCTGGGCGGCTGGCGTCCGTACGTCACCGTTGCCGAGCAGGCCCTGTCCCTGGGCGGACAATCCGGAGAGATTTCCGTGCGCAACGTCAGGGAGGGGCCGCTGGGAACCTCAAGGCTTCGGGAGGCGGGGCTGAAATTTGCCGGATTGGGCGGGCGTCTGCAGGCGGCCCTGGCCTGGTATGAGCAGAAACGCGTCGACTATTCGGCGTTCGCCGACGCCAATCTGGCGGTGCTGGGCCGGGGACTGGAGCTGGATTTGCGCGCCGCCGTGAGCGAACGTCTTGGATTGCTGTTTTCCGCCACGCGCTCGCGCATCTATCGCGAACCGCTTACCGGGCGGTTCATTTTCGCGCCGCCGGCGATCACCGGCCTGGCCCCCGAAGACCAGCACGGCGGTCACGTGGTGACCGTCCTGCCCGCGGGAGACACCCGGTTTCGCGAACGCGGCGCCCTGCCGGAATTCGTGGTCAGCGCCGGTGGAACCTGGCAGGCGGCGCGCGACCTGGCGCTCACGTTAAGCGTCAGCCGTGTAGGCCCCGCCTGGTCCGGCGTGGCGCGCACCGTGCGGCTTCCTGCATACACGCTGGCGAACTCATCGGTTTCGTGGACCATCCGCCAGTGGAGCGTAATCCTGGCAGTCAACAATGCGCTTGACGAACTCTATTTCCAGGGCAATTTCCCACAGATCTTCGGCGATGTGGTCGTGCTGGCGCGGCCGGAGCGAAACTGGCGGCTGACTCTGCGGCGCAGCTTCGGCTCCTGAACCGTGCTCAGCGGCAGGATCGGGAGCGGGTACTCCGGTTCCCGAAGGCACGTATCCGCTAGGCGATGCCGCAGCGCTCCAATGCGGGCCTGGTCAGATTCCGGCTGCCGGTCTCGGTTACCAGCACGTCGTCCTCAATCCGGATTCCCCCGTAGGGCTGCCACCGTTCCACGTTTTCCCAGTTGACCGCACTGCGGAGGGGCCCGTCGCGGATCTCGTTCAGCAAGGCGGGTATGAAGTACAGGCCCGGTTCGATGGTCACGACGAACCCGGGCTCCAGGGTCCGGGTCAGGCGCAGGAACGGATGCTCGGGCGGGGGATTGCGCTCGGCTCCGTCGGGCGACTCCAGGCGGCCGCCGGCGTCGTGGACCTGCAGACCCAGCAGGTGGCCGAGTCCGTGCGGCAGAAAGGTGCGCGTAAGGCCTCGTTCGTAACCCTCCGCCGCGGCGCAACGAATGATTCCGTGTTCCGCCAGCACTTCGGCCAGCAACTGATGCGTGCGATCGTGCAGCGAGATGAAGCTCGTTCCGGAACGGGCCTCCTCGCAAATCGTCTGCTGCAAGGCATCCATTGACGCGATCAGGTCAGCGAAAGGATCGCCCGGGGACGTCCAGGTGCGGGTGATGTCCGACGCATAGCCGTTGTGATTGGCCCCGGCGTCGATCAGGAATGAGCGGAACTGCTCGGGCGGCTGCGTGTCGAGGTTCTGATAGTGCAGGACCGCGGCGTGTTCGTTCAGGGCCACAATGCTCTGATACGGCAGCGACGACTCGCGCTGTCCCGACGAGCGGCAATAGATGCCGTTGAGTTCGAACTCCGACGGCTGTCCCGTCAGCGCTTCGCTGGTGGCGGCATGTCCCGGCGCCGCCACGCGGTTTGCTTCCTCCAAGCATGCGACCTCGTAACGCGTCTTGCAGGCGCGGTGGTAATCCAGGTGCGTAAGCAGCTTCTTGTCGTTGACGCTCGCCAATCCCATTGCTCCGTGCGCTTCCTCGCCGATGCCGGCCAACCGCGACACCCCGCCCAATTCCTTCAGCAGGTCTCCCTTTTCCGAAACGCTGCGAATCTCCAGGTATTGGGCCCAGAATCCGGAAGGCTCGGGCGCCGGCATGTGCCAGAAGTCTTCATGCTGCAACCAGACCAGCACCGGGGTTTCGCCCGGAACGATCTTGAGGGCGGAGTCGGGATACGCGTTCGGCGCCCAGGCCTTGAAGTAGGGTTCGGCGAAGAACGGATACTCGAGATCGTCCCGGTGGCGATACTTCGCTGCGCCCGAGAACACGACGACCCCGTCAACTCCGCATGCGCCGCACGCGCTGGCGACCCGCTTGTCCCACTCCGCGATATGGTCGCGATACAGGGACGCCCAGGAACCGGGTGCGGAGCCTTCAGGCATTTGCGGCCTCCATCAGCGCTGACTTGCGCACTTGCCGGAGTCTACCGAAGATTGCATCGTTGACCGCATCGATCAACCTGCCCAAACGGGTGGGTTTCCTCGCGGGCATTGATCGCTAACCTAGTTCTAATGAAGGTTAGGCCTATTGCGCGCGCGGCCAGCGACGTGGGCGGCACATTTACCGACCTCGTGCTCTACCGCGTCGGGAAGGATGGCGGTGAGGTCCGTTGCTCGAAGGTTGACACCACGCCACCGGACTTCGAGGTCGGGGTCATGTCGAGCCTCGAAAAGCTGGACCTGGAACCTTCCGAGCTTGATTTCTTTGCCCACGGATGCACGGTGGTCATCAACGCGCTCACGGAGCGCAAGGGAGCAAAGACCGCACTGATCACGACCCGGGGCTTTCGGGACGTGCTGGAAATAGCACGGGGCAACCGGCCGGATCTGTTCAACTTCAATTTCCGCAAACCCAAGCCCTTCGTGGACCGATACCTGAGGCTGGAGATTCCGGAGAGAACGACCTATCACGGCGAAATTCAAGAGCCCGTGGACTTGAGTTCGCTTCCCGAGCAGATCGACTACCTCAAGAGCGAAGGCGTGGAAGCGATCGCGGTCGCCTTTCTTCATGCCTACATCAACCCTTCCAACGAACAGCGCGCCGCCGAGGAAATCCGGCGCCTGTGGCCGGAGGCTTCGGTCATCGCTTCCCACGAAGTATCGCGCGAATGGCGAGAGTACGAGCGCACCAACACCACCGTGCTGGCGGCCTACGTGCATCCCATAGCCGAAGCCTATATCGAGCGGCTGCAGGCGAGCCTTGAGCAGGGCGGTTTCCGACGCAGCCCCTACATGATGCAATCCAACGGCGGCATCACAACAGCGGAGGCCGCCAAGCACAACCCCATCGCGATGGTCGAGTCCGGGCCGGCCAGCGGCATATTTGCGGCCGCGTACCTGGGCCAGCTGATCGGCGAACCCAACCTGATCGTGCTCGATATCGGCGGCACCACGGCCAAGTGCGCACTGGTCGAAAACGGCAGGGTCCGCGTAACCACCGAGTATCACATCGAGAAGACCCGGAAGTCCCCCGGCTACCCGATCCAGACGCCGGTGTCCGAAATCGTCGAAATCGGCACGGGCGGCGGGTCGATAGCCTGGGTGGATGCGGGAGGCAAACTCCATGTGGGCCCCCAGTCGGCGGGCGCGGACCCCGGACCGGCCGCGTATGGCCGGGGTGGCACGCGCGTCACCACCACCGACGCCAACCTGGTTCTTGCCCGTATCGATCCCGACAGCTTCGTAGGCGGGGAAGTCGATCCCGACTGGTCGTCGGTGAATCGCGCCTTCGCATCCCTGGAGGACGTTCTGTCGCTCACCCGCGAGGAAATCGCCCGCGGCGTTGTGCAGATCGCAAACGCCAACATGGTCAATGCCCTGCGGCTGGTGTCCACCAACAAGGGCCACGATCCGCGCGAATTTGCGCTCATCGCATTCGGCGGGGGCGGAGCGATGCACGCCCTGCCCCTGGCGGAAGAGCTGAAGGTGCGCAAAGTGATCGTGCCCGTGAATTCGTCGGTGTTTTCCGCATGGGGCATGCTGCTGACCGATCTGCGCCGCGACTATGTACAGACCCGGCCCCTTTACTTCAACGCCGAAAACCACCCGCAGGTTCTCGACACGTTCGCGCAGCTCCGGGACAAGGCCGAAGACGACTACGTAAGCGACGGAGTCATTTCCACCGCTCGGGAACTGACCTTCGAACAGCATGGCGACATGCGCTACGAGGGCCAGGAGCATACGGTCAAGGTGCCCCTGAAGCTGAGCGGGCAAGTGCTGGAGCAGGAGTTGGAGGCGGCGACCGAAGATTTTCATCAGGCCCACGAGCAACGCTACACGTACCGGCTCGATAACCCGGTCCAGATCGTCAACTTTCACCTGGTGGCGACGGTGGAAGTGGACAAGCCGGAACTTGCGGAACGCAAGCCTTCGGGGAAAACGCTCGAAGAGGCGCTGCTGGGCACGCGCGAGGTGGACTTTCATCCGCATGGGCGTCACGAGGCGCGAATCTACGACGGGGGGCTGCTCGACTCGACCATGAGTGTGGCCGGACCGGCAGTCATCCAGGAGGCCTCGGTGACGCTTCCGGTGCCTCCCGGCCGAAAGGTAACCCTGGACCGTCACGGCAACTACCACATCGAGCTGAAACAACCGGGCAAGGAAACAGGAGAACGAGCATGAGTTCCACGTCATTCGATCGGGAAGTCATCAAGGACTGCATCGTGGCGGTGGGAGACGAAATGTTCGAGGCGGTCATCCGCACCAGCATGAGCCCCATCATCTATGAAACCACCGATTTCGCAGTGGGCGCCACGGATGCCAGGGGCAATCTCCTGGCCCAGGGCAACGGGGTCACCGCCTTTCTGGCCACGCTGGATACGGCCGTTCAGGACCTGTTGAACCACTATCCGGAACCAGGAGACATCGCCGAAGGCGACGCTTTTATTACCAACAGCCCCTATTGCGGCGGCGGGACGCATCTCTCGGACGTCGTGATCATCGTTCCGGTGTTCCACGAGGGGAGGCTCATCGCCTTCACGGTCAACAAGGCGCACTGGACCGAGGTGGGAGGCGCCCAGCCCGGCAGCGTATCGACGGAATCGACGGAGATTTACCAGGAAGGGCTGCATTTCCGGTTCCTCAAGCTCTACTCCGGAGGCGAGCTGAACAATGCCCTGGTGCAGATCATTCGGGACAATGTCCGCCTTCCCGAATCCACCATTGGCGACATGCATTCGGGCGTGGCGGCGGCGCGCGTCGGCGCGGCCCGAATCCGGGAACTGGCCGCCAAGTACGGGGTGGAGTCCGTCCTGGAAGCGATGGAGGACCTTCTCGACTACGGCGAACGGATGACCATCGAAGAGATCCGCAAGCTGCCGGCCGGCTCCTTCAAGGCGACGGACATTGTGGAAGGCGACGGCCTCGGTAACGGCCCCTTCGAAATTCAGTGCACGGTGACTATCGGAAACGACCGGATCACCGCGGACTTCACCGGCACCAGCAAGCAGGCCCAGGGGCCGATCAATTGCGCCTACACAGGCCTGATCACCGGCGCGCGCTGTCTGTTCAAGGCCGTCACCAACACCGAAATCCCGGCTAACGGCGGCTGCTTCCGGCCACTCGAAGTGATCTGTCCGGAGGGCACGGTCATCAGTGCAACCTCGCCGGCGCCGGTGTCGCTGTATTACGAGTCCCTGATCGCCGCCATCGACGTGATGTGGAAGGCCCTTGCTCCGGCCATGTCGGACCGGCTGTCGGCGGGACACCAGCGCACGGTGGGGGCCAATTTCATTTCCGGCATGCATCCGGACACCGGCGAGTTGTTCGTCATGGGTCAGCCGCTGGTGGGCGGCTGGGGCGCCTCGGCCGGCGTCGACGGCGACAGCGGACAGTTCTGCTGCGGAAACGGCGAAACCTACAACGTGCCCGTGGAGCTGTTCGAAACCCGCTACGGGCTGCAGGTGGAGCAATACGCGTTCCACAACGAAGCCGGCGGCGAAGGACAGTACCGGGGCGGCAAGGGCGTCGTTCTCGATTACCGCGTAGTCTCGCCGGAAGTGTTTCTCACCTATGCCGCCAGCCGCACGGAAGCGCGTCCGTGGTCGATAGAGGAGGGTCTTGAGGGATCCACCAACTACGCCAAGGTCCTGCGCAAGTCCGGGGAAGAGGAGCGCTACTCCATGTGCACGATGGTGCGCGCGGAGCAAGGCGATTGCATTCGGCTGGTGTCGGCGACGGGCGGTGGCTACGGCGATCCCAGGCAACGCGAGCGCGCGCACATCGAACAGGACATCAAGAACGGCTATCTGACCTGCGAGCGGGCGGCTGACGTGTTCGGGTTCAGTGGATGAGGCGCCGCGCAGCTCCGCGGATTTTCTGACCCCAGGAGTCGAAAACGCCGGCGGATGGATTTTTCCAAGTCTCAGGTCCCCGCCTCGGCCACCTATACGGGCTGGCACATCGCGTTCGTGATCGTGGGCGGCACCATCGCGGTGCCGGCGTTCCTGATGGCGGCCAATCTCGGCGCCAGCCTCGGCTTGCGCGATGCGGCAATCGCGTTCGGTTGCGGCTGTTTCATTCTCGGCTCGATGGCCGCGCTTACCGGACTCTGCGGTCAGAAGTCCGGGCTGTCGGCCTACATGCTCAACGAATTCGCGTTCGGACGCTGGGGCGGAAGAATCGCCAGCACGGTCGTTTCCATGACCCTGATCGGCTGGTTCGGCGTAACCAGCGCGCTGTTCGGCAGAGCCGCCAACCTGATGGGCCGCAGCGTATTCGGCATCGACTGGCCGGTAGAGCTCTACATGGTCCTTGGTGGCGGACTGATCGTGGCCGTCACCGTTACCGGGTTCAAGGGCATAGACAAACTGGCCCTGGCACTGGTTCCCGTAATGCTGGGTTTCCTGATGATGGCGGCCTGGATGTCACTGCCGCAACTGGAGCAATGGACCGAACCGACCGGAGGAACTCCGATGACGCTCACCACCGCCATCTCGGCCATCGTGGGCAGCTACATCGCCGGAGTGACGATCCAGCCCGACTACGCCCGGTTCGCGCGGTCCAGGCGCGCCGCGCTGGGCTCGGCCTTCGTGGCGCTGGCCATTTCGTTTCCGATTCTCCTGTTCTGCACCGCCATTCCGTCCATCGCCTATAACGAACCGGACCTGCTGAATGTGATGATTGCGCTGGGTATCGGCATTCCGGCTTTTCTGCTGCTGATACTGGCCGCCTGGTCCTCGAACGTGCTGTCGGTCTATTCCGGGGCGCTGGCGTTGGCAACAGTCTTTCGACGCCTGGATCTGCGAGTGCTCATTGTGGCAGTGGGGACGCTCGGTACGTTTCTGGCCCTGGCCGGGGCCGGCGACTACCTGATCGAGTACCTGGTACTGCTGGGGATCACGATTCCGCCGATCTCAAGCATCTACCTGGTCGACACCCTGCTGTTCCGCAAACGCTTCGACGAAGTGGAATTGAGCAAGCGTCCCCGCCTCGCGCTGAAGGCCCTGGTAACCTGGATCGCGGCAGTGAGTGTAGGAGCCTGCTCCCATTTCGGCTTGTTTACGCTGACCACCGTCGCCGCGCTCGATTCCATTGTCGTTGCGGCTGCGCTGAGCGTGATTGCGGGTGGTGGTTTTCGTCGTGCGGGCGTCTTGGTGCGTTCCACATGATTTGATAACCTGAATTCTCCCTGCGACCCCCGTTCGGTCGTCCCTTGCACATGGGCGTTAAAACAACATCAGGCAATAGCGCGAAAGGCACCGGTCCCTGGGTGCTGCGCGGCAAGTTGAGACCGCCTCTGGGACATCATTCCCTGCTTGAGCGGTCCGACCTGGTCGCCTCGCTCGACGATCTTTTGAACTACCAGGCGTCCATCGTCATTGCTCCGGCCGGCTACGGCAAGACCACGCTCCTGACGCAGTGGCGCGAGCGGCTGTCAGCGGACGGATGCAGAGCCGGCTGGCTGACCCTCGACGGACAGGATGCGGACACCTACCGCTTTCTCTGCTATTCCATCTTCGCGCTCGCGGAAGCGGGCGTGGACCTGGGCCAGCTCGAGATGTTCGCGGAACAGGGGCTTACCGAACTGCCGCTGGAGTCGGCTCTGGTCCGTTTCCTGTCTTCGGTCGAGGCGGCCGGCAAACCCGTGGTTCTGATCCTCGACGATTACCACCGGCTGGAATCCGAATCGATCGACCAATTGTTGGACAAGCTGATCGACAATGCCCCCGGCAACCTCCATCTGATCATCAGCTCCCGTCACCGGCCCGCTTTCAATGTTGCGCAGCTCTGCCTTACCGGGCGGGGAATTGAAATCGGCGCCGAGATGCTGCGTTTTTCCGATGCCGAAATGCAGCAGGCCCTGGGCAACATCCGCAACGAAGAAGTGCTGGGGACCATTCAGTCCACAACCGAGGGATGGCCGGTGGCCGTGCAGCTTGCCCGCCTGGCCTACGTGGGCGGCGGCTCGTTCGACATGCGCGCCATGACCGGAAGCGAGGGACACATCGCGCACTTCTTCTCCGAGCAGGTCGTGCGTGGCCTGGAGGAGAAACACCAGCAGTTGCTCACCCGCACGGCCATTCTGGACCAGTTCAACGTTGAGCTCGCCAACGCAGTGTATGGCGGCGCCGACGCCTCGAAGATACTCCACTCGCTGAGCGACCTCAGCGCCCTGATCGTGCGGCTCGACGAAGAGGGCGAATGGTATCGCTACCACCACCTGTTCGCGGAGTTTCTGACGGGTTTGCTGGGAGAGCGCGAAGCCGACCACGTGGAGGAACTGCATGCGCGGGCGTCGCTGTGGTTCGAGCACGATGGCGATACGCAGCACGCCGTGCGGCATGCCGTCCTGGCCGGGGACATGCCGAGGGCGGCGCACCTTATCGAGTCGGCGGGCGGCTGGGAACTCATCCTGTTCGGCGGGATCGGCTACCTGCGCAACCTCCTGAACCTCATTCCCGAGGACCAGGTCACGCTGTTCCCGCGGCTTGAAATCGCAAAATCCTATCTGCTGTTGAAGATGGGCAACGTGGCGTCGGCCCGGGGCCACTTCGACCGCGCCTGCGCACAGCGCGAACAAACCGATGGCGACCCGGAATGGGGCAAGTGGTTTGCGCGCGACGCGCTCAATATCGGCTCGCTGCTCTCCGCCTACGAGGACGATGAGACCGCCCTTAACGACGCGATCGGGCAGAAGCAGGTCGCGTTGCCCAATGGCGAACCCGACCGCGTGACCGACGGCGTGCTTGCCTGCCAGAGAGTGGTGACGCACATCTACTGCGGACGCTTCCGGACCGCCGAAACAACCCTGCGTGCCGCCATGCGCTACATGCGCCAAGCCAACTCAGTGCTCGGCCTCAATTACTGCTACGTGCATGCCGCGGTCAACAATTTTCACGTGGGCCGAATCAACCAGGCGCTCGCCGATGCCCGTGAAAGCAGTTCGATGGCGTCGGACAACTTCGGCAGCGACAGCGGGCTCAAGTCGCTGTCGGACGTGGCCCTGGGCGCGCTGCTTTTCTGGCGAAACGAACTCACCGAAGACGACTGGCGAAGGTTCGAGTTGGCTCTCGAACACACGGCGCGCTACGACGGGTGGTTCGAAATCTATGCGATGGGACTGGAAACCACGGTTGACCGCGCGCTCCTCCATGGGGACATCGAAGCGGCAAACGGCATCATTGAACGGACAAGGCGCCTGGCGCGGGAGCGGTCCATGGAGCGCCTCGACCGGCACGCGGATTCCATGGCATTGCACGTGGCGGTCGAAAAAGGCGACCGCCTGGCGGCCGGACTGATTGCCCGGAAGCTGCGCGACAGGCATCCCCCGGGGTTGTGGCGGGAGAAACGTTTCTGGTGGCGCAACCATGTACACGCGATGCTGGCGCTTGCCAACCATTGCGGAGAAAAGGACCGCGCCGATGGCGAGGCCTACTTGCAGGACGCCGAAGAATGCTGCAGGAAACTGGGTGCGGGATTCCTGCTGCTGCGCGTGCGCGTCACCCGCGCGGCGCAGCTTCACCGGCTCGATCTGCGCCGGGAAGCCCTCGAGCAACTGGCGCGCGCCATACGAATGGCCAGGCCCGAGGGACTGACCGGTGCGGTCGCGAGACCCGGCCCGATGCTTGCGCTGCTGAGGCATGCCCAGAGCTATTGGCGCAGAAAACCCGGCGAAACGGCAACCCGGCGCTTCGTGGGCGAAGCCATCAACCTGATTCAGCAGTCGGCTGAAAAGCGCCCCGATGCATCCAACCGCGTCTCCCTGAGTCCGCGCGAAATGGAAGTGCTGTGGGAGCTCTCGCTGGGCCGCTCCAACAAGCAAATCGCCCGAGCGCTCTACATGACCGAGCACACGGTCAAGTTCCACCTGAAGAACGTCTTCCGCAAACTCTCCGTCAACCGCCGCACCGAAGCCATGCGGGTCGCCCGCGAACACAACCTGATCTGAATCGACATTCATGTCTTCCAGCGCTCGGCGCGGCGAAGACTTTCGCGGAAGGGCCGGACACCTGCGCTGAGGATGCCGGCGGCCAATAAGCCGGCGACACACCCCACGATCGCCATCGAATACTTGAGGTCGCCGGGATTTCCGAAGCCCCGCTCCGTAATCCAGGCCACGGCGGTGGGACCCAGCCCGATACCGATCAGGTTGACCGGGAACAGGTACATCAGCGCGGAAACCTGTCCGCGCAACTCATTGGGCGTGATCTGCTGAATGGAGGCTACCGCGACGCCCCAGGGCGCGGCCGAAAGAAACACCATCGGAATCATGACGAGCAAAGCGTTGGAAGGGGTTTTCGCCAGCGGAAAGAGCGTTGCAGGCAGGATCGCGAGGACAGCGCAGATCGCCGCGGTGCGAAAGGTGGCCGTGCGCTGCCCGCGCGCCTGCAGATAGTCCGCCAGCCACCCGCCGCAGTAGATTCCGCCGGCGCCGAATACGAGAAGAATGGAGCCGTAGGCGACACCCGCGTCGATCATTTCCCAGCCGTAAGTTCGTACAAGGAAGGTGGGCGTCCACAAGGCCATCCCGTTGACCAGCACTCCCAGGCACCCGTAGCCGGCTGCGTGGCAAAGAAAAGTGCGCCGGTTGGTGTTCACGAAGGCTAGAAACTCCCGAAATGGCACACCCTTTCCGCCTGGGCCGTCCTTGTACAGACGGTCGCGGCGCCAGGGTTCGCGAACAGTCATCAATAGCAGCAAGAGCAGTATCCCGGGGGCGGCAACCAGAAAAAACGCCATTTGCCATGAATAGAACTTGCCGAGCAGTGGAATCTCGAAGTCCGGCATGCCCTGCACGACGCCAAGCACCCAGGCGCCCACCAGGTAGGAAACGCCGAACCCCATGTAGGTCCCCATCACGTAGGTGCTGATTCCGCGCGACAGCTTTTCGCGCGGAAAGTAGTCGGTGAGTATTGAATACGCGGCCGGATTCAGCGCCGCCTCGCCTACGCCGACACCCACGCGGGCCAGGAAGAACTGGACGAAGTTTCGGGCGACTCCGCACACCGCCGTCATCAGACTCCAGACCGCGATACCGATGGCGATAATGCCGACGCGATGACGCCTGTCGGCGATGCGTCCGATCGGAAAGCCCATCAGCGAATAAAACAGCGCAAACGCAAGCCCGTGCAGGAGGCTGATCTGTATGTCGCTGAACCCCATGTCACGCCGGATCGGTTCGACCAAAAGGGTAAGAATGGAACGGTCCACGTACGAGACCATGTAGGCCAGCATCAGCACACCGGTCACGTACCAGTAACGCGCCGGGCGGTAAACAGGCGGATGTCCGTCCGCGCCGGTCACGGGCTGCTCATTTCAATATCGAAGAGGACTTCAAGGTTGCGCGGCAGCGGCGGCAACTTCGGGAGCCACTCGATAGGTCTCCACAGCCTCCCGCACGGACACATAACCGTTCCGCAAGTCCTGCAGGATGCGTTCTCTGCTGCGGCGAGAGGGGTCGCCGAACCCGCCGCCGTTGCCGGTAACGATCCGCACCACGTCACCCCTGGCCAGTTCCGCGTTGTTGAAGGCCGCGCGAGCTTCCGGTGCCTGGCCGCGCCGCTTGATCTCGATGCGGTTTCCGGTTCCATCCATACCGCCGGCGAGTCCCCATGCAGGGACCGCGCAACGCGTGTATCCGGCCGTGACCCAGCCTCTGCGTCCGACGATTTCGTACTGCAGCTCCACGCCCTTCCCGCCTCGAAACCGGCCGGCTCCCGCGGCTTCCGGATTCAGCGCGTAGCGGCGCACATGGATACCGTTGCGGGATTCGTTGACTTCCACCGGGCAGTTGAACGTATCGCCGTGGGAAATGGAAAACTGCGCGCTGTCGCCATCGCGGTCGTGACCTGCCCCCCAGCCGCCCAGCTGCGGTTCGACGAAAGTCAAGTCCGGACCGCCCGGCGTCTGCGAACGAATCACGGTTGCGCAAATCGAGGAAAAGTGGCCGGCGGGAAGCCGGTCCGGCATGTGTGGCGCGAGCGTCTTGAGGATCAGGTCCTTGGACCGCATCTTGTTTTCGTAATAGAGCCCCACAGCCGCGGGACGAAGCGCATCGAATATCGAGCCGGGACGCGTCAGGACCTTCAGAGGACGGAAGCAACCGGCATTGGCCCAGGGCTCCGGCAGGGTGATCGACTTGAAGACCGCCCGGGCGCCGACCAGTGTGGCGTCGCGAGTGCCGTTGACGGGACCGTCGTCCTGGTCCGGATTGTCGCGCAGATCGATGGTCATCTCCCCGCGGCCTATTCGAATCAGCGCCCTGATCTCCCGGCCATCATCCAGCCGATCCGCGCCCCGGAACTCGCCTTCGGGAAGCGAAGCCAGGCCATAGCGGGCCATGGTCTCGCCGTAGTCCATGTAGCGCCGGATCGCATCAACCAGTGTGGTTCGACCGTACTTGCCGCACAGCTCCCGCAGCCTTCGCTCCCCCAGCCTGAGCGCCGCCACGCCTGCCCACAGGTCCCCCAGAGCCTGATCGGGCAAACGGCTGTTCGCGCGAATGATCTCGAATATCGCCTCGACGGGACTGCCGGCCTCGAAGAGTTTGAGCGGCGGCAGGATCAGGCCTTCCTGGAACAGCTCCGTGGCCTCCGGCGACATGGAGCCCGGAGTCATGCCGCCGATATCCACCCAATGGCCCTTGTTGGCGGTCCACGCGATCAGCCGGCCCTCAAAGAACACGGGCATGGCCAGCACCACGTCATTGGCGTGGCTGACGCCTCCCTCATAAGGATCGTTGGCGATGAAGATGTCGCCCGGCTGGATCGACGGCCGGGGATGCCTGGTCAGGACCGCGTGCACGGCCGGCGCCAGCATTCCCACGAAGCCCGGAATGCCGGCGCCCACGCTCGCCAGGTTGCCTTCCGCGTCGGTAATGGCAACGCCGAAGTCCAGTACCTCGTAAATCACCGAACTCATGGCCGCCCGCGCCATGGCGGCGAACATTTCCTCAGAGGTCGCGGTCAGCGAGTCCTGAATGAGTTCCTGGGTGAACGAATCCATATCGCCGGCCACCCGAACGCTACCGTGTGGCCGGCTCAGGAACTTCAGAAGTTGTAGCGGAAATCGACTCTCCAGACCCGCGGCGCCGCCGGGTGCACGAACAGCGGAGTGACGACTTCGGAGTTGTACTCCTTGTCCGCCGCGTTGTTCACGTAAAGCGACGTTGCCCAGTTGTCGCCTTCCAGTCCCGCCCGCAGGTTCACCAGGCTCAGGGTGTCGCGGGGATGCGTGTTCTCAGGAGTCCAGAATTGCTCCCCGCGTCTTTCGTAGTCCGCCCGGGCAAAGAACGTCAACCCGGCGCCCAAATCGAATTCGATCCGGGCGCCGGCATTGAACGTATCCTTGGGGACGTAAGGAAGGTCGTTGCCCACCGTGCCGGGGCGCTCGGCGTATGCGGTGATTTCCGTATTGGTCTTGCCGTATGCGGCATAGAGATCCAGATTCTCCAGCGGGCGCCAGGCGGCTTCCAGCTCGAATCCGTCCAGGTCCGCTTCGTCGATGTCCTCGAAAACCTGCACGAATGCGAGCCCGTCAAAGGGAAAATACTGCGTGTTGTCCACCGATGAAGAGAACCACGCGGCATTGAACCGGAAATTGCCATAGTCGCCTTTCACGCCGACCTCGAAGGCCGAATTTTCCTCCTGCTCGATGAACTCGTTCGCCGTGGCGCTGATGATCCCGATTCCGGGATAGTTGAATTGCCCGGCGCGATAGCCGATGCCCCAGCTTCCGTAAAGGTTGATTTCGTCGGTGGCGGCATAAGCCAGCGTAACCTTGGGCTGGAACTTGCTGAATTCCGCCTCATTGGTTTCGCGCGAAGGACGGGTGTTGGCCAGCAACTCGCTGAACGTCGCGTAGGCGCCGCAGGTGACGTCGGGCATGTCGCCCGGAGCGCCCGAGCAGGCTGCCGCGCCGTAGGGCCGATTCACGCCGGACGCGTCGGCCCGGCTGTAGACCCGGCCCGCAGTGTTGTAGGGATTCACAAGCTGCTCGCGGTTTTCGCGGTCGTAACGACCGGCAACGTTGACGGTGAACTGATCGGTCATCGCCCATTCCACGCTGCCGAACACGGCCTGGGCGTAACTGTCCTCGACAAACGAAAGGAAGGAGCCGGGGTCAACGCCTGTCGGGTTGGTGCTGTCCTCGAATTCGGGCACGTCGATGGCGCGGATGTTCCCCTGGCCCTTGTCGATCCCGGAAACGGTGGAGCGCAACCGTTCCCAGGCAAGGTAATAGCCGCCGAACTGCCAGCTCAGCGGGCCGGCGGAATTCGAGGTGAAGCGGATTTCCTGGCTCCAGCCGTCCACGTCCACGAAGGAGTGCTGCGTGCCGTCGAAGTACGACAGATAGGGTGCACGATCCGCCACCGACGAAGTCTGCAACTCATCGTAGGTGGTAACGGACTTGATGTCCGCGAAGTCGAACGAGGCGTCGATCTTCACCGAGAAGGTCGAAGTGTCGCGGGTGCCGCGATCCGGATTGTTGGCCACGTAGGGCAACCCGGTCAGATTCGCGCCTTCGCTGACCACCTGGTCAACGGTCACGCCCAGTTCCTCGGCCGTGCCCAGGAAGACTCCGAAGATCTCGAACTGAGCGGCGCCCGGCCAATGAAAGCCGATGCCCTTGCCGGAGTGCTTCGACACCTGTCCCTTCAGGTCAACGGATATCGTGTCGCTCGGCGACCAGCTAAGCCGCGCGCGCAGCGTGCGGTCCTCGTAAGGGTCAACGTCCTCGTCCCGGGTCACGTTATGGAAATAACCGTCCCTGTTCACCACGCGACCCGACAAACGAAAGGCGGCGTTATCGCTGATCGGGCCGCTGTAGGAACCCTCCACGCCCATTTCGTCGGCCGTCCCGTAACTCAGCTTTACATGGCCTTCAGGCTCTTCGCTGGGCGCCTTGGTGGTAACGATGATCGCTCCGTTGGAGGCGTTGCGGCCATAAAGCGCGCCCTGCGGACCCTTGGCGACCTCGATCTGCTGGGTGTCGAACACCTGGCCGATGAATTGGCGCGCGTTGACGATAAGGACATCGTCCACGACGACCGCCACGGGCAATTCGCCGTTGCGCACGCGGCTCAGGCCCCGCACCGTCAGGAATGAAGTTCCGATGGTCTGCGATTCGGCAAGCGTCACGTTGGGAATGAACTGAATGTAGTCCGCCGTCTGGGTAACCCCCGCGTCCTCCAGTTGCGCCGCGGTCATGGCATTCACCGTGATCGGCGCGTCCTGAATGTTCTCCTCGACCTTGCGGGCGGTAACGACGATTTCCTCCAGCATGGCCTGGGCCGCGGCCTGTTGAGAAAGCGAGATCGCAAGCGCAAGGGTCACCCCCAACCCCAGCGCGCCTCGTAGAGAAAGTGCGAAGTTCTGCATGATAGAGCTCCTCCGGCCGTCAGGTTCGGGACAACGAATCCCGTGGAAGCGCTCTGCTCGGCGACCCCTCTACGGACTCATTGCCACGTTGCTTTCACGCAAAACAGTAGCCGTCGAACCAGGGGCTGCCAACTACTCGGAAGTGTAGTCTTGGGGCCTCCCGCAGCGGGTCGGATCAGTCTGCCGGCACCTTGATCAGGTTCCCGAATTCGTAGTCACCGCGAAAGATTTCGAACCGCTCAAGCTCGTCTTCCGGCGGCGGCTCCATGCCCCAGACACGGCTGTTTGTCCAGCCGATCCGCTTTTGCCAGGCGGCGCTTTCGGCGGCCTTCAGCGCTGCGATGGAGCAGTCGATGACCGGGACATTGGCGGAGAACCGTGCACGCAGGAACTCCTGCAGTTCCGCATAGAAACCCACCTCCAGCGTGCAACCCAGGATGATGGACTCCGCCTTGCTCTCCTCAACCGCGCGCACCGCAGCGAGTTCGAGTTGCTTCCTGGTTTCCTTGAGATTCTTGTGAAACTCCTCAACGCGAAGCCCGACAGCCTCGAAGGACGCGAGCTTCTGTGCGTAGCCGTACTCATGCACGGTCTGCTTCATCTGATCTTCCCACTTGGTGCGCCCGATGATGATCGAGAAGTTGTTGGCGACATTCAAAGCCGCCGTGATCGACGCCTGGCAGGGCCCGACGATTGCCGTGTCACCGGAAATTTCCCGCGCGTCCAAGAGCGCGGGATCGTAGAAGCATCCGATGGCCATGGCATCGAACCCGCCCAGGGCCGCCTGCCTCGCCGCCCTGACCGTGTCCGCCACGATCAGCGACTCGTAGGCGCGATACTCCAGGTTGTTCATTTCCGGAGCGACTGAATTCGGGTTCAGCGACGCGATGTGCACCTCTGTGTCGGGACACTTGAATTTGCGCGCCATATCCGCGAAGACGTCATCGTAGGCCGATGTCCCTACCGGATTGAGGTACATGACCTTGGTTCGGGCATTCATGGGCGCTCCTGAACTTCTCAGACCGATCCAAAAAATCCTACTGGGCGGCGGAAGTGAAGGAACCCACTCGAAAGAGTAGTTTGCGCAGCGTTTGCCGACCGCTAGGCTTTCCCGGCAATCGACAGACTGCGACCGGCCGAACCGCGGAATATGAAAGCACGTCCGGAATCCAACGGCGACCATACGCGCAGCCGGGTGCCCGATCAGGCCACGATCGGCGGCTTCCGGATCGCGGTTGTGGTATTCGGGATCGGGGTGACCCTCCCAATCTTCTACATCGGGTCGGAAATCAGCCTCGCTCTCGGTTTGCGAAGGGCCACGCTTGCGCTGTTCGGCGGATGCGCGATCGTGGGCCTGATGATGATCGTGACGTCGATCATCGGCGCGCGCACCCGGCTGTCGACCTACATGATCATTCAGTTTGCGTTCGGCCGCAGCCTGGTTCGCTTTCTGGTCAATCCACTGCTGGCGATGACCTACGTCGGCTACTTCGCGGCCACCGGAGACATTTTCGGCGGGGCCATCCGCGAGGCGGTTAACGCCTTCTACGGAATCGCGATACCCAGGGCTTTATGCGCCTTTGTCGGCTGCGTGGCCATGAGTCTGACGGCAATGTACGGCTTCCGCTTTATCGAACGGTTTTCCAGCCTGGCAGTCCCGCTACTGGCGCTGTTCATGCTCTACGTGGTCTATCTGGTACTGCAGCGCATCCAGTTGCAGGACCTCTGGTCGGCCCCCGGCGCCGGGGGAATGTCGGTGGGCCTGGCCATTTCAACCGTAGTGGGGGCCAACATGCTCATGGCGGTGTCGGGACCGGATCTGACCCGTTACGCACGCACCGGGCTGGAGGGCGTGAAATCGGTCTCCGGGCTCGCGGCCGGCTACCCTCTGATCATGTTGGCATCCGGCATTCCAGCCCTCGCGTTCGCCGAAACCGACATCATGAAGATCATGCTCATCCTGGGCGTGGCCCTGCCCGCCTTGTTCATACTGGTCTTTTCGACCTGGACGACGAATACCGTCAACCTGTATTCGGCGGTACTGACACTGGCCGCCTCCTTCCACCGGTTCTCGGACAAACAGTTGGCGATGGCGGCCGGCGCGCTGGGCACACTGGGTGCGGTGCTGGGCATCATGGACGTGTTCCTGCCCTTCGTACTGATTCTCGGAATCGCCGCTACCCCGATTGCCGGCGTCTATATCGCCGACTTCTTCCTGTTGAGCGGCTCTGACTACAGGCTGGAGCGCCTGTCCGCGCGACCGCCGGTCGGCTACTCCGCCTTGCTCGCATGGATAGCCGGAACCGGTGTGGCCGCTGCCGCCAACCAGGAGCTGCTGGCGCTGACGACGGTCCCGGCAGCCGACGGCATGATCTCGGCCTTCGTACTCCACGCCGTACTGTCGCGATGGGTCCTGAAGGGTAAGCGCTGAAAGTACGGGTGCGGGTGGCTACTCGAAAGTGGCAAGCCGCTAGGAGAGGCCGGTCCTTAATTCCCCGTACAGTTCCGTGATGGTCCCGATCAGATAGCGTTCGAATTTGGGGTCTCCAAACGAACTCTGATAACGGTCCTCCGGCAAAAAACGCTTCATTTCGCCCCGGAACGGTTTTCCGGCGACGATGGCAGGCACCCGCTCGACGAGTGAGTCCAACAGTTCCGCATAGCACGCCACGCCGTAGTCCGCAATCTTTCGCTCCACCAGATCCGGCCGCACGTTGGCGCCTCGCTGCCTGAGCCACGCCAGGTCCCAGATGTCGCGGTGGCGCACGCGTTCCCGGGAGGCCGCCAGAGCCAACAGCTTGTCGGCCATGATCTCATCCAGGGACTCGACCAACAGCAGCAGGTCTCCGTACCCGTCCGGAAGAAAATCGTAATTGACTTGCAGCTTCCGTACCTCCGAGGTGTAGGCCGGTACGCCGGCAATCTCAATGTGGACACGCTGCTTCGGAAGGTCCCTGCGCCCAGGATCGGTAACGATTGAAACCCGCCATTGATGCAAGTCAACGCCGGCGCGTTCCGGTTGCTTCTTGTTGGACTTTGGCTCTTTTACAGTCACTTCCAGTCCATACCGTCCGCCCACGTGAGACTCAACCCGATCCATTAGTGTTGCAAACCGCGTCGTTGAGAAGTCCTGGCCGCCGGCAAAATCCAGATCCTCGCTGTAGCGGTCCGCGCCGTAGCAGAGGCGGAGCGAAGTGCCTCCCTGAAATACAAGACCGCCCAGCAAGCCGGCCTGTTCAAGGCCGTACAGGATGTCGTAGTGGAGCAGCTCCTTCTGGATGACGGTCCGCATGTGCGCAACCTGTCTGTCCTGCATGGCGCGGTCCGTCAACGCATTGAGCACGTTGTCAGTCTTCTTCATCAAGAGCGCTCCGGTCGACCAGATCCAGGTTACGGCCCACGCGCTTGAGATCACGATAAGCGGTCTGCCTGGTTGCCAGGCGCAACGGCCGTCCCGCGTCCACCGTGCCGTCAATGACATCAAGCACGGAGCGGGCCGTGTGGGTAAATTCGATGACACCGAACGGAGTCGAGTACTCGCCCCTGCGCCCCGTGGTCATCACGGTCAGCCGCATCGGGATTTGCGAGATTAGTCCGTACTCGGACAAGGCAGATTCCAGACTGACGTAACTATGGTGGCCACGGCGCATTGCCCGAGCGACCTGTTCAAGAGTGTCGGCGCCCTGATTGGGGGACAGCGCATTGACGTACACGCCGTTGACGGCGCGCTGCAGCACCTGGTTCCGGACCAGTCGGTTAAGGCCGGCATTCAACGCGTTCGTGTCGTCTTCACGGAAAATCTTCGCCAGGTCTTTCTTGGTGAAGACCGGCGGTCCCGTTCTTTCGTGACGCATCAGTTCCCGGATGGCTGCGATTTGTTGCATGAGACAAACTCTGGTGTTTCTTGCAATTCCTATATTAAGTAGACACCTTTATTACACTATGATTATATTAATGTCAATATATATGCCCAATGCTGCCGTTATCATGCGGTCGCCGTCTGCGAACGCGTTGGAGCATCGGGCACTATGGGCCGAATCGTCATGGATGCGCCAAAGGTTGGTGCTGAGGGAGCTTCTGCGACTTCTTCGCTGGCAACGGCCTTTCTCTTTTGGGCAATGCTGACGGGCGTGGCGCCGGATTCTTCGGCTGCCCGGGAGCCCGATTCGGACGATCTCCCGATCGCTGCGCCCTTCGAAACGTGCCGGTTCACGGCGGGTGGTTCCGAATCGGGCGAGACGCTGATCATCGGCAACCTGCTGACGGGCATGGACGGCGCGGAGTATGGCGGGGTTCTCATATCAGAGGGCAGGATCGTCGAACTAGTGCCTGAAAACGCTATAGGGACCGCGGCGGAGGGCGCCGCGGTATTCGACTGCGGGGGGAACTACGTGTCCCCGGGGCTGATCAATCCGCACGAGCACACGCGCTACAGTTTCCAGATGCTGACGGCGCGGGACCGGGCGAAGCTGCCCGTCTATGCGCATCGCGACGAATGGATTCCCGAGTCCGGCGTCGGGGACGGCGAGGACAAGATTCGTTACAAGGACGGCACGAACGATGCGAAGACGCTCTTCTGGATCGAGCTTCGGCACCTGATTGCCGGCACGACGCTGATCGCCGGGTCGGGCGCAGTGCAGGGTCTGGCAAAGAACGCCGGTTCCCGGCGGCGACCAGGATACGAGTATGCCGCCGACATGAGGACGTTTCCCTTCGGCCAGGAAGCGATGCAGCGCATCCGCCGGTTGCCGTCTTTTGCCTACGACGGCGAGGAGGCCTTCAGCCCGGAGTTGACCGAGGATCTTCCCGCGCACGCGCCCTACGTCCCGCATGTGGCGGAGGGCACGGACCTCGTCGCCCGGTTGGAAGGCCGGTTCTTTCTGGACTATGTCGCGACGCGCAATTCCGGTCGGCGCTTCTCGGTAATCCACGGCGTAGGCCTGGATTCCGGTGACATTGCAAGACTGGGCGAGATGGACGTGACGCTGATCTGGTCGCCGCGCTCCAACGTCGCCCTGTACGGCGAAACGGCGGACATTCCCGCGCTGCTTCGCGAGAACGTGCAGATCGCGATCGGCACGGACTGGTCGGTCTCGGGGTCGTACAACATGCTCGAGGAACTGCGATGTGCGAACGACCTCCACGGGAGCGGGTCGGGCAGCCCGGTCCTGTCTTCGGCGGACCTGTGGCAAATGGCCACAGGCAACGGCGCCTACGCGCTGGGGCTCGAGGCGGTCACGGGCGAACTGGAAGCGGGGCTGGCGGCGGACATCATAGTGTTCCGGAAGCAATCCGACGATCCCTTCGACGACCTGCTGCGCAGCACGGCGCGGGAAGTGCTGGCTACGTTCGTCGACGGGCGGCTGCGCAGCGGAAACCGCGAAGGCTTCTCCGGCGCCTTGCCGGACGACTGCCGGTTCACCGTCGGCGCCCATTTCGTGTGCGCCGAGTTGCCGGACTCCGCCAGGGGACTACCTTTTGGGTTCGGGGAGGTGCTGCAAGCCAACCGGAAAGAAGATATCGTGCCGCTCTATCGTGAAAACCATCGACCCTTCCCCAACCAGGCGGAGTGCACGGTGCGGACACGCACACACCCGCCGTCGTGAGCAAAGTGCCTGAGCGGTCCACGGCAAGCGGCTCGTCCGGTGCGCTGCTGGACGTGATCGTGGTCGGCGCCGGGTTCGCCGGCGTCTACGCGCTGTACAAGTTCCGCCAGCTGGGTTTTTCCGTGCGGGCCTTCGAAGCGGGCGGCGACGTGGGGGGCACCTGGTACTGGAACCGCTATCCGGGGTGCCGCTGCGATATCGAGAGCATCTATTACTCGTACCAGTTCGACGACGATCTTCAGCAGGACTGGGAGTGGACGGAGCGATATGCGTCGCAGCCGGAAATCCTCTCCTACATCCGCCACGTGGCCGACCGGTTCGACCTGCGCCGCGACATTCGGTTCAACACGCGCGTCACGGCGGCCACCTTCGAGGAGGCTGCCGAACAGGCCCCCGCGCACTGGACGGTCACGACCGACGACGGGCAAACGCACAGGGCGCGCTTCTGCATCATGGCGAGCGGCGTGCTGTCAACGCCGAATCTGCCGGACATTCCGGGGCGCGACACGTTCGCCGGCGCCACGTATCACACCGGCCAGTGGCCGCATGAGCAGGTCGATTTCTCTGGCCTGAAGGTGGCCGTGATCGGCACCGGATCGTCCGGCATCCAGTGCATTCCGCTGATCGCGGCGCAGGCCGGGCATGTGTCGGTGTTCCAGCGCACGCCCAACTACGCCGTTCCGGCCAGCAACCGGCCGCTGGAGACGGATGAACTGAACGACGTGAAGTCCCGCTACGGCGAGATTCGCGCAGCATCGAAGAAGGGCTTCACCGCGCTGCCGTTCAAGCCGGCGGGCCGCTCCGCGCTGGCCGTGTCCGAACAGGAGCGCGAGGAAGTGTATGAACGCTGGTGGGGGAACTTTGGGCTGGCGTTCCAGGGCGCGTTCGCCGACGTGTTGTTCGACGCGCAAGCCAACCGGACCGCGTCCGAGTTCGTGCGCCGCAAGATCCGCGACCTCGTGGATGACGAGAAGGTGGCCGAACTTCTGACGCCGGACTTCCCGCTGGGCTGCAAGCGCATGTGCGTGGACACGGACTACTACCCCACCTACAACCGCGACAACGTGACCCTGGTGGACATCAGCCGGGATCCGATCGACGGCATCGTGCCCGAGGGCATTCGCACCGGCGGCAGGGTGCACGCGGTGGACGCCATCGTGTTCGCGACCGGATACGACGCGATCACGGGCGCGCTGCTGGCCATGGACCTGCGCGGCCGCGGCGGACTGACCCTGCGCGAGAAGTGGACGGACGGACCGCGCGTCTATCTCGGCCTGGCGACCCACGGCTTCCCCAACCTGTTCATGGTGAACGGCCCCGGCAGCCCGTCGGTGCTGATCAACATGGTCACGGGCGTGGAGCAGCACGTGGACTGGATCGCCGATTGCCTCGTGCACATGCGCGAGCGCGGACTGGATGCGATCGAAGCCGAGGCGCAACACGAGGACGCCTGGGCGGTCCACAACGACGAGGTGGCGCAGCGTTCGATACGCGGCGACTGCGCCTCCTGGTACACGGGCGCGAATATCCCCGGCAAACCGGGCGGCTTCCTACCGTACGTGGGCGGCTTCCCGGCCTACGTCGAACAGTGCGAGCAGGTCGTCGAAAACGGCTACGCGGGCTTTGCGCTGCGGTCTTTTCGCTCCCCCGTCCTGTGCGGAGACGCATGAACCCATCCATGGGGCTCGGCGGCGGCTGTCCTGCCGCCGACGCTCCGCACAGGACGGGGGAGCGAAAAGACCGGAAGTTAAGCGCCGGCCAGTGCTATGGCGCCGAGATAAAGGCTTTCCTCGCCCAGTTCGAACTGCGCGGATGCGGTGCCTGAATCCGCCTTGAATTCCAGTTGGTACGAACCGCTGTCCGTTTCCAGCCTGTCGAAGCGGAAGTCGCCGAACATGTCGGTGGCCGTTCGCGCCACCTCCGAGCCGTCCCGGCTGAGCACGACTTCGACGTCGCCGGCGCACTCCTCGACGCCATTCACATCGACCACGACCGACCCGGCCACGAAGCAGTGGGTCATCAGGTGCATGTTCTTGTAATAGACGCGCGGCCGTGAGCCCAACTCGGGCTTCAGGACCTCCAGGTCCTCGTCCTCGGCGATGCGCTGCATCTCCTTGTCCTCGACCTTCATCGAGCGGAACACGTTGGTGGGGCAGGCCTGCTCCACGCGGGTCTTGTCCCAGCCCCCGTCGAGCAGGTGCGCATCGAAGAACCAGGCCTGCGGCACCTGCTCCTCCTCGTTCCAGAAGATCGCGCCGTACGGGCAGGCGTCCACGATCTCCTTCTGTCCCTTCGATTTCTCCGGATCAATCAGCACGATGCCGTCAGCGCGCTTGGTGATGGCGCCGTCCTTCGCCGCCTTCATGCACGGCGCGTCGTCGCAGTGGTTGCACATGACCGGCATGAAGTGCGCCTCGACCGCCGGCCAATTGCCGCGCTCGTGGCGCTTGATGTCCACCCAGCTGTGCCCGCGGTCCGGCTGCGGGGCCGAATAGCCGGGGAACTCGTTGCCGATGTGCTCGTCTTTTGTCGCCAGGAAGCAGTTGCGGCAGTTATCGCAGCGCTCGATATCGACGACCATGTTCCATTTCTTCGCCATCACGCCGCCTCCGACCGTTGCCAGGTATCGACGCCGGTCCATTTCTCGAACTGGATCAGCGACGTGTTGGGCGCCATGCCGCTGGCCTGCTCGGTAATGGTTTTCTTGGGATTGAGCATGTTCACGCAGCCGCCCAGGTCGGTCGAGTTGCCGGGCTCCCCGACGGGCCGGTACTGCGCCGACCCGGTGCAGGCGCTGACCACGCCGGGACGCAGCCGGTCCGTGACCTGAGCGGCGCAGACCACCGAGCCCCTGAGGTTCCAGAGGCGGATCAGGTCGTCGTCCTGGACCCCTCGTTCTTCAGCGTCCTCGCGGTTGACGCGCGCCACCAGGTAGGAATGACCGTTCACCGTGACGCGGTGCTCGCGGATGTCCTGCAGCGTGCAGCCCTCGTCGTCACCCATGATGTGGAACGGATAGCGCGTGTGCGGCGTCAGCAGTTGCAGCGGAAAGTCCGCCAGCGCCGGTTCGGCCTCGGCGTTCTCGTAGCTCTTCTGGTACTTGTTGAGCGGCGGGCGCGCCGGGTCGTCGATCTGATTCAGCGTCTCGGGCAGGAACTCGAACTTGCCGGACGTCGTCTGCAGTCCTTCGCCGAAATCGCCCACGTAGTCCGCCGGTAGCGGATAGGGCTCGGGGGTGTCCTTCTTCCGCCCCTCGTAGTACCAGCGGTTGGCCGTGGGCGCGCGCGCGTCCTCGGGGTCGGCCGGCACGACGAAATAGCCCTTCTTCAGGAACTCCTTCCAGGTGGTGTGCTTGGCCACGTCGGACGAATCGAACACGCGCTTGCACCAGTCCAGTTCGGTGTTGCCGCCCTCCGAGTACATCGCGCCGAGCCCCAGGCGCTCGATCACGGCCAGGAAGATGTCGTAGTCGGACTTCGACTCGCCCAGCGGTTCGATGCACTTGTGCTGCAGCGACACCACGCGGTGATTGACCATCGAGAACATGTGGTGCACGTAGCCCGCGCCCACGTTGTAGTACTCGCCGATGTCCCAGCGCTCGAACACGGTGCAGGCGGGCAGGATGACGTCCGAGTACGGCGTCTCGCCCTCCCACCAGATCGACTGGTTCACGACGAACGGCAGGTTCTCCGACTGGTACATCTGCACCCAGCGGTTGGAATCGACCATCGTGCCGAAGTTGGGGCTGCCGTACTTGTACATCATCTGGATCTTCGCGTGACCGGGCGCCGGATAGCCGTAGCGCAGGAACTGGCCGCGCACCGAGGAAACGTCGGTGAGGAAACCCATCGCGCTGCCCTCCATGATCGCCTCGGGCAGCCGGATCTTGGGGATGTTCTGGCGCGACGAGTTCATCGTCACGACATGCGGCATGCGCTGGTAGTTGTTGGCCGCATTGGCGCTGTAGGTCAGTTCGCCCGACATGCTGCCTTCGGCATAGCCGGGGAAGTAGAAGGAGAAGTCCAGCGGGGCCCCGAACTGCAGATTGCCGAAGTTCACGCCTGCCCGGCCGAAGCCCTGCATCGCGCCCAGGATGGTCATCATCCGCGCCCACTGGACGCCCATGGGGCCGCGCCCTGCGCCGCCCAGGCCGCAACCCCAGCCGCCGGCGCCCAGATAGGTCTTCTTGCTGCCCCATTGGCGGGCCAGCGCCCGGACTTCGCGCGCCGGCACCCGGGTCTCCGCCTCCTGCCATTCGGGGGTCTTCGCCGTGCCGTCGGACTCCCCGAGGATGTAGGCCTTCCAATCGTCGAAGCCGGTGGTGCGCTTCTCGACGAACTCCTTGTCGTAGAGGTCCTCGGTGATCCAGACGTAGCAGAGCGCCTGGGCCAGCGCCGAATCGGTGCCCGGCTTGGGCGAGATCCACTTGCCGCCCAGGTGCGCGGCCGTGTGGTTCAAAAACGGGTCGATATGGACCATGGGGATGCCCAGCTCCCTGGCCCACTCGCGCCGGACCGTGCCCTCGTAGCCGTAGCTGGCGTCCGGGTCGCTCGACCAGAACACCATCAGCTCGGCTTCCTTGAGGCAGTCCTCCACGGTGCCGTAGAACTCCGGGGTGCCCAGCCGCAGGCTGTTGCCCCAGTGGTGCATGGCGCCCCAGTACCAGCCCTCCCAGCTATCGGGATTGTTGTGCAGTTTGGAGCAGCCGATCAGGTTCCAGAAGCGGTTGAAGGCGCTCAGGTAATGCCCCAGGTTGCCCCACTGGTGGTGCGAGCCGTGCGTGACCAGCACCGCGCCCGGGCCATGCGCCTTGGAGCGCTTGATTTCCTTGACCACGATGTCCAGCGCCTCGTCCCAACTGATGCGCACGAATTCCGACTTGCCGCGGTTCTGGATGTTGCGCTCGCCGTCGACGTCGAAGTCCACCCGCTTCATCGGATGGAGGATGCGGTTCTTCGAATAGACCATGGATTTCTGGCACAGGCCGTGCGCGGCCAGCGTGGTGCGCCGCGGCGGCGTGAATTCCTTGCCCCGGGCCTTGATGGTCCATGAGGGCGCGTCGTCCTTGTCGAAATCCACCGGGGTGATGCGGATGATCTTGCCTTCCTTGACATAGACGAAGATCGGACCGCCGTTGGTGCCGTTGGTGTAGCGGGTCACGCCGTTGCCCATGTCGGTGCCGATCTTCCAGCGGATCGACTGCATGCGGTTCAGCGTGATCATGAACCACACCGACGCCTCGTCCGATCCTTCCACGGTCAGCTTGAAGTTCTTGGCCGCGTCCACGCGCACGAGCTGGTCGAATGGAGGCGTCAGGAATTCCTCGGCGATCGCCCGGTTCTTGAAGACCACGGCGAAGTCGGGGTTCTCGTGAATGCCCGTCCCCGAGCGGATCCTGCCGTTTTCGATCTGCACCCAGCGGCCGGCGGAATTGTTCTGCAGCTTGAACTGCGCAATGACGTTTCTTTCCTTCAGGCGGTCCCTGAACTCGGCGTAGCGGAGCCTGGTGAACCGCAATGCCTGCACCATGGCCCAGAGAATGATCGAAAATCGCATGTAGTCCTCTCCCGGATGCGGGGTCTGGCAGACCGCTCAAGAGGCCCCGGATGATAGCAACCTTGCAGGCCGCCGTCACCTGAACGGGGAGCGGAACTTGATGGCGGCCGTGCTGGTGAGCACGCGATGCAGTCGGTAAAATCTCCTCTGTTCACGGCCAACCGGATCCTGATGACCGCGCAACTGATTGACGGCAAGGCCATAGCGTCCGCGATCCGTGAGGAAATCCGGCAGACGGTCATCGAGCGGCTTGCCGAGGGCCACCGGGCGCCGGCGTTGGCCACGGTGCTGGTGGGAGCGGACCCGGCCTCGCAGGTTTACGTGCGGAACAAGCGGCGGGCCTGCGCCGGCGCCGGCATCGCGTCGCTGGATCACAACCTCCCGGCGGATACGGACGAGCCGACGCTGCTGGCCCTGATCGACGAATTCAACGCGGACCCGAACGTGGACGGCATCCTGGTGCAGCTGCCCCTGCCCGAGCGCATCAACTCGCTGAACGTCATCCAGCGCATCGACCCGGGCAAGGATGTGGACGGGTTTCATCCGCTGACCTTCGGACTGCTGGCGCTGCGCACGCCCCGATTGCGGCCCTGCACCGCGGTCGGGGTGATCCGCATGCTGGAGAAGATCGGCGTCGATCCGAAGGGGAAGCACTGCGTTGTGGTCGGCGCGTCGAACCTGGTGGGGCGCCCGCTGGCGCTGGAGCTGCTGCTGGCCGGCGCGACGGTCACGGTGTGCCACCGGTTCACGACCAACCTTGAGCAGCATGTCCGGCAGGCGGAAATCCTCTGCAGCGCCGTCGGCAAGCCGGGAGTTATTCCTGGCGGCTGGATACGCGACGGCGCCGTGGTGCTGGACATCGGCATTACGCGAATGAGCGACGGGAAGCTGCGTGGCGACGTAGAATTCGAGGCGGCGCGCAAGCGTGCGGCCTGGATTGCGCCGGTGCCGGGCGGAGTGGGGCCGATGACCGTCGCCATGCTGTTGCAGAACACGCTGGATGCCGCCATTTTCAACACGACGTAATCGCAGGGCCAACCGAAATGAGATATACGAGAATTCCAACCCCCCCTGGGAGCGAGGGCGTCCCGCCCTCGGCGAAGGCGAGACGCCTTCGCTCCCACGTGTGGGCCGCCGCGCTGTGCGTGCTGGCGCTGGGCGCCGGCGCCGCCGGCGCGCAGGAACCGGCCGAAGCGGAGGCGGAAATGGATCCCTTCCCGCGGGTGCGGGTGGAAACGACCGCGGGCGCCTTCACGCTGGAACTGTTCGCCAACGACGCCCCGCTCACGGTACAGCAGTTCCTGCTTCTGGCCGGCAGCCGCTTCTACGAAGGCACGATCTTCCATCGCGTGGTCCAGGACTTCGTGATCCAGGGCGGCGGATGGTCGGTGGATTTCCAGGAGCGCCTGATCGACGAAACCTTGCCCAACGAATCCGGCAACGGCCGCTCCAACGTGCGCGGCACGATCGCCATGGCCCGTACCGGCGATCCGCATTCGGCGAAAAACCAGTTCTACATCAATCTTCAGGACAACGTGGCGCTCAATCCGCGCCCGGGTCGCTGGGGATATGCCGTGTTCGGACAGGTAGTCAGCGGCATGGAGGTCGTGGACGAGATCGGGAACCGGGCCACCGGGCCGGGCGGCCCGTTCGATCGCGACGTGCCGGCGGCGCCGGTGATCATCGAACGGGTCCTGCGCGTGACTGAATGAGCACCCTTTTCATCTCCGATCTCCACCTGGACGCCACCCGACCCGCCGCAACCCAAGCCTTCCGCGAATTCCTGAAGCATCGCGCCGCCGAAGCGGAGGCGCTCTATATCCTGGGCGATCTCTTCGAGGCCTGGGTGGGCGACGACGACGACGATCCGCACGCCGGCGGGATCATGGACGCGCTGGCGGAACTGACTTCAGACGGGGTCCCGGCGTGGTTCGTGCACGGCAACCGGGACTTCCTGGTTGGGGACGGCTTTTGCGGCCGCACGGGCGTGACGCTGCTTCCGGAAACCAGCGTCGTGAACCTGGGCGGAGAAAACGTGCTCCTGATGCACGGCGACAGCCTGTGCACCGACGATCATGACTACCAGGAGTTTCGCGCCATGGTCCGCGATCCGAAGTGGCAGGCGCAGTTCCTGGCCCTGCCGCTGGCCGCCAGGCGTGCGCTGGCCACCCAGGCGCGTGACGCCAGCCGCATTTCAACCGGCGGCAAGCCGATGGAGATCATGGACGTCAACGCGGACGCGGTGGCCGAGGCGATGCGCGCGAGCGGAGTGCGGCGGTTCATTCACGGCCACACGCACCGTCCCGACGTGCACGAATTCGAACTGGACGGCGACCCCGCCACTCGGATCGTTCTGGGCGACTGGTTCGAGCGCGGCTGGGCGCTGGAACACGACGGGAGCGAGTTCCGGCTGGGGGCGTTCGACCTCTAGCTGCTTTCGACTTCGAGGGCGGGCAGCTCGGCCATCTTCGGCGGCCGGGCGGCGGCCACCGGTTCGGCGCCGGCCACCCGCGCGGCCTTCCTGGCTTTCCGCTTGCGCGACTTGCGCTTGGCCCGCACCTTGTCCGCTCGCTCCCGGGCGACCCGGCGGAGCAGCTTGCCGTCCACGCCGCCGGTCACGTACTGGCCGTTGAAGCATGAAACGTCGAAACCCGTGATCTCGGCACGCCGGAAGTTGACCGCCGAGATCAGATCGCCCAGGTCCTGGTAAACCAGCCAGTCGGCGCCGATTCTCTCCTCGACTTCCTCCACCGTGCGGTTGGCCGCGATCAACTCTTCCGGCGCCGGCATGTCGATGCCGTAAACGTTCTGGTAGCGGACCGGCGGGGCGGCCGAGGCGAAGTACACCTTCCTGGCGCCCGCCTCGCGCGACATCTCGACGATCTGCCGCGAGGTGGTGCCGCGCACTATGGAATCGTCCACCAGCAGCACGTTCTTGCCGCGGAATTCCAGGTTGATGGGGTTGAGCTTCTGGCGCACCGAGCGCTTGCGCTCGTCCTGGCCCGGCATGATGAAGGTGCGGCCGATATAGCGGTTCTTGATGAAGCCCTCCCGGTACTTGACGTTCAGCCGGTTCGCGACTTCCATGGCGCTGGTGCGGCTGGTGTCCGGGATCGGAATCACAACGTCCACGTCGCTGGTGTCGTGTTCGCGCTGGATCTTCTCCACCAGGCGCTCGCCCATACGCAGGCGCGCCTTGTGCACCGAAATGCGGTCCATGAGCGAGTCCGGGCGGGCGAAATAGACGTATTCGAAGATGCAGGGCGTGTATTGCGTGCGGGCCGCGCACTGGCGGGTCACCGCTTCCTCGCCGTAGGGAAAGACCCAGGCCTCGCCCGGCATCACGTCGCGCTCCAGTTCGAAGCCGAGCTGCTGCAGGGCAACGCTTTCCGAAGCCACCAGGTATTCCGGTCCCTGCTTGCTTTCCCGCCGGCCGACGACCATCGGCCGGATGCCGTAGGGATCGCGGAAGGCGACCAGCCCGAAGCCCAGGATCATGCAGACGACCGAGTAGGCGCCCTTGCAGCGCTTGTGCACGCCGCGCACCGCGCGGAACACGGCCTCGGCGTCCATCGTCCGGCGCGAAGTGCGCAGGAGTTCGTGGGCAAACACGTTCAGCAGCAGCTCGCTGTCGGAATCGGTATTGAGATAGCGGCGGTCGCGCTGGCGCATCTCGCCGGCCAGCTCGTGCGCATTGGTCAGATTGCCGTTGTGCGCCAGGGCGATCCCGTACGGGCTGTTGACGAAGAACGGCTGGGTTTCGGAGTTCTTGTCGGACCCGGCGGTCGGATAGCGCACATGGCCCAGGCCGGCCGAGCCCCGCAGGTTCTGCATGTGGCGGGTGCGGAACGTCTCGCGCACGAGTCCGCGGGCGCGGCGCTTGCGGCACATGCCCTCGTCGTCGGTCAGGATGCCGGCGGCGTCCTGGCCGCGGTGCTGGAGCATGATGAGCGCGTCGTAAATTTCCGGCGCCGCCGCGCCGTGACCCATCAGGCCGACGATCCCGCACATCAGCGGCCACCCAGTGCCTTGAGCAGCAGGCTCAGGGCGTCGCTGACCGGTTCAAGGAAAGGCAGGCTCATCGAATCCTGCACCCAGGTCTCGGGCCCCACGTGTATGCACAAGAGCAGAAGTCCACCTGCAATCAGCCAGCCTTTGGCTGCACCCAATAATACGCCCAAGGCGCGATTCGCGGAAGCCAGCACGCTGTTTTCCACGGCCCTGGAAGCCAGGCCCGCCAAGGTCGAGCCAATCACGAGCACGACCACGAGCACGCCCAGCCTGGCCGCCCAGAGCGCCACGGACTCGGCGACCGACGGACCGCGAAATATTGCGCCGGCGAGCGGATTGTTCGCGAGCCAGATCTCGATCTTCGCCGGCCATCCGGACAGCAGCGTGGCCACGACCATGTCGCCGAAGGCAAAGGCCAGAAACACGCCCGCAACCCAGGTCGCAAGGCTCAGGGCGGCGGACAGGAAACCGCGTTTCATTCCGAGCCAGGCTGCGGAAATGAAAATCACCACGACGATCCAGTCGAACAGGGTCACGGCGGTGCGTTCTCCCAGTCCGAAACGAAACCGCTGCGCCCGAGCAGAGCCAGTTCGGCAACCGCCGAATCGGCGTCGCCCCTTGAGGCGTAGGGGCCCACGCGTACCCGATGCAGAGTCCGGCCGCCGTCCTGCCCGCTCACGACCTGCACGCCATAGCCTTGTTCGCGGCACCATTCGGAGAGTTGGTCGGCATTCGCGCGCGAAGAGAAACTGCCGATCTGCACGGCCCACCGAGGCCCGGCCGCAACCGCGGGCGTTTCGGAAGATGCGCCGGAACTAGGCGAGGGCCGGGCTTGTTCGTCCGTTTCCGGTGGTGCGACGAAAGCTCTGGCTGGCTGCGGCGCGTGGGGCACCGAACCCGGGGCCACCCATTGGGCGACGGTGCGCGGACCGGGCTCCGGGCGGGTTTCGTCCGACGCGGCGATGCCCGGTTCGGCAGGTTGAGGTGCGACGTGGGCCACAGGGCTTTCAGAACCCTCTTCGTCCGGTATACGGACCCCTTCCCGCGGGCCGATTACCAGGGCCAGCAACAGGAGCAAGGCCACCAGGACCGCTCCGCCCACCAGCCGCTCAAGCACCGGTGATTGCATTGCAGTGAATTATATGCGGGGGCTTGGGAGCGCGAGCGTAAAATATCGGGTTCCTGCCACCGCCTGCGGATTACGGCATGTCCGGCAACACCATAGGACGCCTGTTCAGCGTCACGACTTACGGCGAGAGCCACGGCCTGGCGCTGGGCGCCATCGTGGACGGCTGCCCGCCCGGCATGGAATTGTGCGAGGCGGACATACAGGGCGACCTGGACCGGCGGCGCCCCGGGCGCTCGCGCCATACTTCGCAGCGCAAGGAGGCGGACCAGGTGCGGATCCTGTCTGGGGTCTTCGAGGGCGTAACCACCGGAACGCCGATCGGGCTGATGATCGAGAACACCGATCAGCGCCCCCGCGATTACTCGGCCATCAAGGACAAGTTCCGTCCCGGACACGCCGATTTCAGTTACCAGCAGAAGTACGGCATTCGCGACTACCGCGGAGGGGGACGCGCGTCCGCACGGGAGACGGCCATGCGGGTCGCCGGCGGAGCGATCGCCCGCAAGTACCTGAGCGAGCGGGCGGGCATCACGATTTACGGCTACGTGGCGCAGCTCGGGCCGATCCGGCTGGAGTGCCCGAACCCCGAGATCATCAACGACAACCCGTTCTTCTGCGGCGACCCCGGCCGGCTGAAGGAACTGGAGTCGTTCATGGACGAACTGAGGCTGGCCGGCGACTCGATCGGCGCGCGGATCAACGTCTGCGCCCGCGGAGTGCCGCCCGGGCTCGGCGAACCCGTGTTCGACAAGCTCGAGTCCGTGATCGCGCACGCGCTGATGAGCATCAACGCGGTCAAGGGCGTGGAATTCGGCGCCGGCTTCGCGGCCGTCGAACAGCGCGGTTCGGAACATCGCGACGAGATTGCGCCGGGCGGCTTCCTGAAGAACGACGCCGGGGGCACGCTGGGCGGCATATCGTCCGGACAGGACCTGCTGGTGAGCATCGCGATGAAGCCCACCTCCAGCATCCGCAAAAAGGGCGCCACGGTTACCCGCGGCGGCGCGGCCACCGATATCAGCACCGGCGGGCGCCACGATCCCTGCGTGGGGCTGCGCGCCACTCCGATCGCGGAAGCGATGCTGGCGATCACGCTGATGGACCATTACCTTCGCGACCGCGCGCAATGCGGCGACGTCGATCGGCAGGCGACCTCGACTGCCGCGAGCGCTCGCCCCGCCGCCGCGGCGCGGACCGCGGGAAGCTGAGATGAACGGCTACAACGTCGCTGTGGTCGGCGCCACAGGGCTGGTGGGCGAGACCATGATGCAGATCCTCGCGCAGCGCGAGTTCCCCGTGGACCGGCTTCACGCGGTCGCCAGCGAACGTTCGGTCGGCAAGATCGTGGAATTCGGCGAACGCCAGGTCGCGGTTGAGGCGCTCAATGACTTCGACTTCTCCGGCGTGCATTTCGCACTGTTCTCGGCCGGCGCGGGAACCGCGATCGAGCATGCGCCGCGCGCCGCCGCGCAGGGAGCGATCGTGATCGACAACTCGTCGGCGTTCCGCTATGACGACGGCGTGCCGCTGGTCGTGCCCGAGGTCAATCCGTCGGCGCTCGCCGAATGCCGCGAGCGCGGCATCGTGGCCAATCCGAACTGCTCCACGATCCAGCTCGTCGTTGCGCTGAAGCCCCTGTACGACGCCATCGGCATCCAGCGGATCAGCGTGGCCACCTACCAGGCGGTTTCCGGCGCCGGGCGCCGGGCGATGGAGGACCTGGTCAGGCACACTGCCGACATGATGGCCGGCAAGGGCCGCCCGGAAGAGCCTGCCGACGCCGAGGAGGCGGAGCCGCCCGCCAACGGGGGACAGCTTCCCGCCGCATCGGCGCCGAGCGCGGCGTTCAACGCGGTGCCGCACATCGACGATTTTCAGGCCAACGGCTATACCAAGGAAGAAATGAAGATGGTCTGGGAGACCCGCAAGATCCTGGGCGACGAAGAACTGCGGATCAGCGCCACGGCCGTGCGCGTGCCCGTGTTCTTCGGACATTCCGAGGTCGTCAGCGTGGAGCTGACGCGCAAGGTCGCCGTCGAGGAAGCGCTCAGGCTGTTTCGGGCCGCCCGCGGGGTGGTCGTCATGAGCCAGGACCGGGCCGGCGGCTACCCCACTCCCGGGATCGACGCCAGCCGGTCGGACGCCGTGTTCGTGGGCCGGGTGCGCGAGGACATCTCGCACGAGCAGGGCCTCAGTTTCTGGGTTGTGGCGGACAACGTGCGCAAGGGAGCCGCGCTCAACGCCGTGCAGATCGCAGAGCTCCTGATTCGCGACGACGCATCGGGTTAGGTCCCGGCATGAAAGGCAGAATCGCGCCGCCGGCCGTTTCGCTGTTCATCGCGCTTTTGATCTCGCCCGCGGTTCCGCAGGAAGGCCTGTTCTCGTTATGGGTCCTCTGGGGCGTGCCGCTGCTTTCGGCCGCGCTGGTCTTTTCGGTCCTTTCGGCGATTGTCCTCGGCCCGCCGCGCGTCGTGCGGATATTTTCCCGCGCCGGTTCGAAGAAGGACGACGGAGAATCTCGGGATGGGAATGCCGGCGAAGCGGAATCGGCGGAAGCCCAGCAATCCGCCGACGAAATCGCGGTGGGGCCGGACGCCGCCCTGGCGGATGCCATGAGCGAACTCGATCCGGAGAACTACATGGACCTGGCGCGGGCGCTTGAGGAAATGGGCCGGGACGCCGACGCGCTCGAGGTTCTCGCCCATATCGTCGAAGCCCGTGAGAACGAAGACGCCGAGGAGCTCGCCGAGGCGCTGCGCCGGATGCGCCAACGGCTGGGGCCGAATAATTCCGAGAGCGCATGACCCGCGCGCGGCTCGCCCTGGGAGTGGAATACGACGGCAGCGGTTTCCACGGCTGGCAGTCGCAAAGCGGCAGCACCAATGTTCAGGACGCCGTCAACCGGGCGCTCAGCCGGGTGGCCGACGAAGAGGTGCGATGCATGGGCTCCGGGCGGACCGACGCCGGTGTTCACGCCATCGAACAGGTCGCTCATTTCGAGACCAGCGCCCGGCGGAGTCCGCGCGACTGGCTGTTCGGCGCCAATACCTATCTGCCCGACGACGTCAACCTGCTCTGGGTTCGCGAAGTGCCGGGCGATTTCCATGCGCGCCACTCGGCGCTCTCGCGCACGTACGCCTACCTGATCCTGAACCGCAGCGTGCGCTCGGCGCTGGAACGCAATCGCGCCTGGCTGATCCGGGACCCGCTGGACGACGAGGCGATGAACCGCGCGGCGCAGGCGCTGGCCGGCGAGCACGACTTCAGTTCGTTTCGGGCCGCCGATTGCCAGGCCCGGTCGCCGGTGCGCAGGGTCATGGACATCCGGGTGCGCCGTAGCGGGCAACGCGTATGGATCATTTGCCGGGCAAACGGCTTCCTGCAGCGCATGGTGAGGAACATCGCCGGCTCGCTGGCGCTCGTCGGGCGCGGCCGCGAGGCGGCCGCCTGGATTGCCGGGATTCTCGAGGCGCGCAGCCGGGAGGCCGCGGGTCCGGCCGCGCCTTCCCAGGGCCTGTACCTTCAACGGATCGACTACCCGCCGGACCTGCTGCCTGAACGCAACCGGGTTGGCCTCGAAAGGCTTCTCCCGATTCCGGAAGACATTTAGGCTAAAATCAAAGTCTTATGGCGATTTCCTGGCTGCGGAGATTAATGCCGTCGCGGATCACGACGCGACGGCCGAAGAAGACCGTGCCGGAAGGCGTGTGGGTCAAGTGCGATAACTGCGGAGCACAGTTGTACCGCACCGAGTTGGAGCGAACTCAGCACGTGTGCCCCAAGTGCGAGCATCATATGCGCCTGGGGGCCAGGCGAAGGCTCGAGTTGTTCCTCGACAGCGATTCGGCCAGAGAGCTTTCCCCCCGGCTTCAGCCCAGGGACCCGCTGAAATTCAGGGACACCAAGCGTTACCCCGACCGGGTCGCGCAGGCACGAGACAACAGCGGCGAGCTTGAAGCCCTGGTGACCATGACCGGCAAACTGCACGGTCAGCCGCTCGTGGCCAGCGCGTTCGAGTTCGGCTTCATGGGCGGTTCCATGGGCTCGGTGGTGGGGGAAAAATTCGTCCGCGCCGCAAGCTATTGCCGCGAACATCGCATGCCGCTGGTCAACTTTTCCGCCTCGGGGGGGGCGCGCATGCAGGAGGCGCTTTTCTCGCTGATGCAATTGTCCAAGGTGACCGCCACGCTGCACGCGCTCGCCCAGGCCGGCCTCCCCTATATTTCGATTCTCACCAACCCCACGATGGGCGGTGTGTCCGCAAGTCTGGCGATGCAGGGCGATATCGTGATCGCCGAGCCCGGCGCGCTCATCGGTTTCGCCGGGCCTCGCGTAATCAAGCAAACAGTCCGCGAAGACCTCCCGGAAGGATTTCAGCGCGCCGAGTTCCTTCTCGAGCATGGCGCCCTGGACATGATCCTGGACCGGCGGGTCATGCGCCTGGAAATCGCCCGGCTGCTGGCCAAGCTCCTCAACAAACCACCCCCGGAATAGCCTGAGTGCGAGGGCGGTCCCGCCCTTACTCATGGCCCCCCTTTCCGGGAGACGCATGGACCCATCCATGGGGCTTTGTTCCGCTGTTCGCGCCGGGGCATCGGCGCTCACTGGCTCACAAACTCCCGGAAAGGGGGGCCATGAGTAAGGGCTACGGCCGGAGCAGCAGCACGCCCTCGCCGCCCCGTTCCAGCGAAGGCCAGAGGAACGGCAGTTCCGGGTGTGCGGCGGCAAGATTGCCCGCCACCTCGCCGACCTCCAGTACCAGCAGCCCGCCCTCGGCGAGGTAGCGGGGCGCTTCCTCAAGGATGCGGGACGCAATCGCAAGGCCGTCGGCGCCGGCCGCCAGCGCCATCCGCGGCTCATGACGATATTCGCGCGGCAGAGAACCGCACGCGCCGGCAGGCACATAGGGAGGATTGGCGACGATGAGATCGAATTTTCCCTGCGCGCCGGCGAAAAGGTCTCCCCGGCGAAGCTCGACGCGGCCCGCCAGGCCAAGCCGGCGCACATTGCGCTCGGCCACGGACAAGGCGGCGGGCGAGAGGTCGGTCGCCACGACTTCGGCTTCGGGAAAGGCGAAGGCGCAGGCAGCGGCGATGCAGCCCGAACCGGTGCAAAGATCGACAACCCGGCGCGCTCTATCCGGTTTCAGCCAGGGCGCAAAACCCACCTCGATCAGTTCCGCCAGCGGCGAGCGCGGAATGCAGACGCGCTTATCGACGTAAAGGCGCATCCCCGCAAACCAGGCCTCGCGGGTCAGGTAGGCCAGCGGCAAACGGCGCGACACGCGAGCGAAGGCCAGCGCCATCGCCCGCGCCCGCGCGGCCGCCGACACGCGCCGGCCCAGCAGGGAGCGGCGCTGCCACACGCCCGACCGGCAAACGAAATTCGCGAGCGCCAGGGCTTCCTCCTCCGCGCTGCCCATGCCGTGGCCGAAATGGACCCGCCCGCCCGCCCGGCGGGCGGCCCAAACATAGACAAGGTAACAAAAACGCAAAGAAGGACAAAGAAAAATTTGAATTATAAAAATATGAGCCTGCCCACGA